>JAGBXW010000063.1 GCA_017629095.1 Treponema sp.
GAAAATAGACAACTTTTTTGTGTATTTTCAGAAGGTTACTTGACAAGAATCAATTTTATTAGTATTATCTCAAAATTAATTTATTAAACTGATGATCACCTGCGGAGTCTATATCATTTACAATGATGTTTCCGTAGCGATTCTAATACTCTATAATATCTCTAATACTCTATAATATCTCTAATACTCTATAATATCTCTAATACTCTATAATATCTCTAATACTCTATAATATCTCTAATACTCTATAATATCTCTAATAGCCTTGTATTGATAATAAACCTAATAATCCTAGTTGATTTTGGAGGCTATGTGAGTTTGATTGTACTAAAGCAGGAATTGAAGAAAAATTTCAAAGACTACCGTTCTCTGACAAAAAAACAGAGGGCATTTTTAAATGATATCGGATGTACTGTCTCTCGGCAGAAGAAGCATTTGGTTCTTGCAGTGCCAGTAATCAGATACGAAAAAAAATACGCAAATGTTACAATCCCTTGTACCAGTTCCGATAGGAAATGTGGTATGAACATTGCGATGAAAATCTATAATACAATGGTTGCCCTGTAACCTCCCCTCATACTTTGATTAATTGATATCTCCCCCTTTTACTGGAAAAAAGTAAAAGGGGGATTTTTTTACCAGCTCTCATCTACCCACAGTATAGCCCAATGAACGAAAGCATGAACGGTGGCTGGGATGGCGGGAGGGGTACCTACCGACTCAGGCACTTTTGCGGTGGCAAAAGTGAGACTCGCTAAAATTGCTCAATTTATCGCAATTTTCCGGCTAAAGCCGTCGCTCCCTATCTGAGCTTGCTCAGCGTGAGGCGACAGTGGGCTGCTGGTAACCTCCACCGCTTTTAATTTCATTGAACCTATGCTATACTGCATCTTGTGTTAGGTATCGTTCTTAGTGGAAGCAATAATTTTTTTTCTGTAGAGTGTGAGGATGGAATTACTCGTCAGTGTTCCATCAAGGGTAAAAAGCTTAAGGATAGTCAGGGCTATTACAATCCCTTGGCACCTGGAGATCGGGTGGAAATCCAGCCAGATGAACTGGAGCAGGAAATGGGACAAATCCTTTCCCTCCAAAGCCGTACCAATGCCTTTGTCCGCTGGAATGTAAAAGGGCGGGCGCCACAGCTTTTGGCAGCCAACCTAGACTACTTGATGATTGTCACCACCACCCAGGAACCACCCTTCCGCCCCCGCTTTGTAGACCGCGCCCTCGCTCAGGCCGAGCAGGCTGGAATCACTCCAATCATTATCTGTAACAAATACGACCTGGCTGCCGACGAGGATGTGGAATATCGTCTTACAGACTGGGAAAACATTGGCTACCAAGTATTGCGAATCTCTGCCCGCAGTGGCGAGGGAATCCCAGAGCTGGCAGCCTTGCTGGAAGACAAGCTTACCGCCTTTGTGGGTCAGTCTGGTGTGGGAAAATCTAGCCTCATCAATGTGCTTGATTCCAGCTGCGTGCTGAAAACAGGAAGCCTTTCAGAAAAATACGGTCGAGGAACTCACACCACCACCAAGGGCACCCTTCTTCACCTTACTTTAAACGAATCCCTAATGGGTGGTCGACAAAACGCCCGAGCTTCAATTATCGATACCCCTGGTGTCCGTCGTTTCGTCCTCCACGACATTGCCGCTGCCGACCTAGCCTTGTACTTTCGAGAAATGAAGCCCTTAGTGGGAACTTGTTCCTTTGGCATGTCCTGCAACCATGATCAGGAGCCTGGCTGCAAAATTCAGGAGGCAGTGTACAGTGGCATCATTAGCGAGGAGCGTTTTGAAAGCTGGCAGCGAATCTGTGAAGAAATCAACACAGGAAGCTGGGAATTCTAGTATGGAACAACAGCAGACAACTCTCATGCAGGTAGAAGAAAAAATCCTGCAACAATTGGATTTTCTGAGAATCCGCTCAGCCATTGCAGGCTGTTGTCTCAGCCAAGAGGGACGTGATTTTTTAGAGGCACGTCTTCCCATAACCCAGGGCCAAGAAATTAGCCGCCTGAAAGCAGTGGCAAATCAATGGGTTATATATCTTGATTCTGCCCGTCCCCTTCCCCTTACTGGCTGGGAACCAGTGGAGCCCATTACCGACATACTGGCAGTGGCAAATTCAGTTTTAAATCAGCAGGAGCTTCACACCTTAGCTAGCTTTTGTTCCATTACAGTACAAACAGCAAAGGCTCTTTTATCTGCAGCAAAATCCCTTCCCATTCCTCACCTAGAAGCTCAAGCTCAGGATTTACCAGATCTCCAGCAACCTATTCAGCTCATTGGCCGAGTTCTTGACAAAAGCGGCCAGCTAAAAGATTTGCCAGAGCTACGGGAAATTCGAGGAAACATTGCCCGCATTCGCCGTGAAATTGATTCAGCCATTCGTCGCTACACCAGCGATACTAGCCTAAAGGATGTTTTGCAGTCCGATGTGCCAGTACTTCGCTCCGACAGACAGGTATTGGCCGTTCGTTCTGGTAGCCGTTCCAAGATTCGGGGCATTATCCACGAAGTTTCTCAAACTGGCCACACCGTCTACATTGAGCCAGAAGAGGTTGTCCGCAAAAACAATGAGCTGGTGCAGGAGGAATTTGCCCTTTCAGCAGAAATCCGCCGTATTTTCCGAGAACTTACCGCAAGCCTTGCTCCCTTTCAGCAGGACATTCTTCTGGCCCATCACAGTATGGTGCAGCTAGACGGAGCTTACGGAACAGCTCGTTGGGCA
>JAGBXW010000064.1 GCA_017629095.1 Treponema sp.
AGCTCAAAGGAAACCTTGGCAGCTTCTGCACTCATCAAAAGCTGGGGCAAAAAGAGCTTTTTTGTTTCAAAGCCCTTACCCACAATGTCCAAGGCGGGAATCAAGTGCTGGTTGATAATGTCCAAGGGCGCCATGGTGGAAAGCATTTCTGCAGTGTATTGGTGGGCTTCTGGCTTGAGACCACGAACAACAGCGTATTGCAGGGTATTTTTGTTCAGAACCGTTCCGTCGGGGGCAACGATGCTGTTTCCATCTGCTGAGCCAGCTGTGGCTTGAGCTGCGGAGGCTCCACTTCCAGTGGCACTTTGAGCTAGTTTTGCAGCCTTGGCTTCTTCTTGCTCCTGATATTTTAAGGCAAAGTCGATGTAGGCGGTGCAGTTGGGATCAAAGCCACGGAGGGTGCAATAGCAGGTGTAGGCCTTCATCATTTCTGTGGCGTTGGGATTCATGATGGCGGCACTGAGGCCCCGCTCCATGGCCATGGTAAAGAAGGCGGCAGTAATTAATTCTCGCTGGGGCAGGCCAAAGGAAATGTTGGACACACCGAGAATGGTGGTGCCGCCAAAGCGAGTTTTTACGGCGTGCAATGCGTCCAAGGTGGCCTTTGCGGCGGTGGTGTCGGAGCTAATGGTCATGGCCAAGGGGTCAATGATAATGTCTTTTTTTTCAATGCCGTAGGTGGCGGCGGTGGCATAAATCTTTTCTACAATGGCAATGCGACCTTCCGCTGTTTCTGGAATTCCATCTTCGTCCAAGGTAAGGGCTACCACCACACCGCCGTATTTTTTTACCAAGGGGAAGACCTCAGCCATAACTTCAGTCTTTCCGTTGACAGAGTTGATAAGGGCCTTTCCGTTGTACAATCGCATGGCAGCTTCCATGGCCACGGGGTCGGAGGTGTCTAGCTGAAGGGGTAGCTCTGTAACACTTTGCAATTCTTTTACCACGGATTTTAGCATGGCGACCTCATCAATTTCAGGAAGTCCCACGTTTACATCCAGCACGTGAACCCCCTTGTCCTCCTGAGCTAGTCCTTCGTTAATGATGTAGGGTAGGTCATTTTCCTTCAGAGCCTGCTTAAATCGCTTTTTCCCTGTGGGATTGATTCGCTCACCAACCAACACAGGCTTTCCTCCCAGCTCTACAGTGCGGGTGTAGCTGGTAATGCGGGAAAATCCCTTGTCTTGAGTGACAGGACAGGTTTTATTTTGACAGGCATCCACCAAGCGGCAAATATGCTCTGGAGTAGTTCCACAACAGCCACCTACAATGGCAACTCCCTTGTCCACAAAGCCTGAAACAATTTGGGCAAATTGCTCTGGGGAAATATCGTAGACGGTGCGGCCATCTTCACTGCGGGGCAATCCAGCGTTGGGATTTACAATGAGGGGAGTGCTTGATTCCTGCACCAGCATATCCACAATGGGAGCCATTTGTACCGGACCCAAGCTACAGTTCATACCAAGACCGCTAACGCCCAAGCCCTCCAAAATAGTTACCATGGTTTGTGGGTCGGATCCGGTGAGGGATTTTGCTGTTTCGTCATAAACGGTGGTAACAAAAACTGGGAAGCTTGTGGCTGTTTCTTCCATTACTTCCTTAGCAGCAATAACTGCGGCCTTGGCTTCGTAGCAGTCGTTCATGGTTTCCACCAAAACAAGGTCAAAGGGAAGTTGTGCACCCTTGCAGGCGTCTGCGGGAATGGCACAACGAATGACTTGGGCAAAAAGTTCCACTGCTTCATCAAAGGTCAAATCTCCCAGTGGTTCTAGTAGCTTACCTGCAGGCCCAATGTCCAAGGCAATAAAGTGCTGGCGGCCAGCAGGATTTTCCTGGGCTGGTACTAGATGATTTTTTCGTAACTCTTCTAGCTCTTGTTGGGAAATGGTATGGGCTTCAATGCGGCTACGAGCTTGGTTTGCATTATCCAAGGCTGCGGAAATGATTTGTTCCAGGGTAAAATCTTCACATTCTGGCTGGAATCTTTGTTCTGCCTGTTGGGGACTATGGCAACCGCAGCCACAGCCTGTAGCAAGGTGCTGTTCCTGCTGACTAGATTTTTTGAGGGCAAAGCCTTCCTTTGTAAAAGCCTTCCCCACAGGAAATTTTAGGCTATTGGCACCAAAGGTATTTGTCTTGATGATGTTGGCACCGGAGCGAAAATAGTTGTAGTGCAGGGTGATAATTTCCTCTTTATGGGTAACATTCCAGGTTTCTGGCAATTCTCCGGGAATAAGACCTTGGGCCTGCAAAAGTGAGCCTGTTCCCCCGTCAAAAAAAAGTATTTCCTTTCCAATTATATCTTTAAGGTTTGTCATAAAATCTCCATAGTTGAAGTTAACTATAATTTGAACTGTGCTTTTAGTATACGATAAAATGAAGTTGCAAGGGAAGGGCAGAAGGAAACTTCTTGTTTTGTACATTGAAATAATGGGTCATTTCGGCTATAATTTAAACCTACTAGTATAGTTTGGAGTTTACATGGAAAGTCAAATTGAAAATAATCAGAATCTTGATGAGGAAATCAGTCTCATCGATTTGTTTGCAGTGTTGTTACGGTATCGTAAACTTATCATTATTGGTACTCTTGTGGTAACTTTTTTAGCAGGATTGTATCTGTTTGTTCTACCAAAGTTGCTACCAGATACAGATAAGAAGACAAGTGTTGTTGTTTATGATATAGCAGTAAATCGTCTTCCTTTGACTGTTGAAAGACAGTTACCTAATGCAACGGGAAATGCTAATTTAGTCTTGGGTCTTGCTATGTTGAACATAAGAGATCTTCCTTTTTTCAAATCTGTTTATCAAGATTTTATGGTATTTTCTTTATCTGATACAAAACCTACTACAGAGGTAGAGATTAATCGAATTGTCCAAGACTCATTCGAAGATAAAAAGGTTGTTACTAAACAGGGGGCGTTGGGAGCAGCGTTAAAACTTGAATTAACTGTTCCTGATGCAAATATTGAGAAGACAGAGTCTTTTGTTCAGAAATTAGTCGATGAGACAAATGAGAAAATAAAGGCATATCTCTTTCCACTGTTAGATAATCTAAAGAAAACAACGGCAGAAACAATTACCGCTATGGAAAGTCAAACAGCTTCCATGATGAATTCAACACAGGATTTAAATAAGGTGTTGTTAGATTTAGATACCTATATGGCTGACTTCGGTAATTTTGTGGTGTTGGAATCTGCTCCCTTTATTGTTCCTGTTGCTCAAGGCAGAATGACGAAGCTTGTTATTGTGGCTTTTGCTGCTTTCTTTGTAACGGTATTTTTAGCCTTTGTATTGAATGCGATTAGAAATATCAAGGCTGATCCCCAGGCTAGCAAAGTTCTTTCCGAGGCGTGGAAGGCCGGAAAGTAAATGCTCTTTAAGCTCGCTTTTAAAAATATTTTATCCCGCAGAAGTTCTGCAGTGATTATTCTTTTTATGAGTTTTGCTGCAGTGCTTCTCGTTGTTTCCAATGCGCTATTTGATAGTACGGAAAAAGGTATTCAAAATAGTTTTACAGAAAGTTTTACTGGAGATTTTATCATTCGGCCTGTTTCTAAGGCTCCGCTCAGTTTATTTGGAGATGAAACTCCTATTACTGGGGAACTGACAGAAATCGAAACGCTTGTTCCCTATGAGTCCATCCTCGAGTTCCTTTCCAGTAATCCCCTTGTTTCCGACTTTGTTCCACAGGTTTCTGGTGTAGCCATGCTGGAAAATGGCACTGCTCGAAAAAACATGAGCCTTTTTGGGGTACAGGGTGATAGCTACCTAGATATGATGAAAGGAGCTAACTTGATAGAAGGCCGGGCCTACACTTTTGATGAAAAAGGTATGCTCGTTTCAGATAAGGTTGCCACTGAGCTTGGAATTACCGTGGGCAAAACTATTCAGTTCACCATTGCTGATGGAACTTCCTTCCGAATTCGTGCAGTACCTGTTACTGGAATCATTAGTTATGAAAGCCCCAATAGTATCTTTGAACGTTTTGTATTGGTAAATCCAGATACTGTCCGAGATATTATGGATATTGCTGACTCCTATGCCTATGACGACACCTCCTTTGATGAAACAACTATCAATCTTTTGGATGAAAGCTTGAATTTTGATGATTTATTTTCATCTGCTGGTGATGTAGATGCAATTTTTGAAGATAGTTCGTTGATGGATACATCGGTTTCAATTGAAGAAGAGATTGTTCCTGCTGTAAATACTGCTTGGAATTACCTGGTATGTAAGGTACAGGATGGTGCTGATACAAAACAGATTATTAAAAAGTTGAATAAGGAATTTAAAGCTAGGGAATGGTTGGTAGAAGCAGTAAATTGGCGTCATGCAGCAGGAAGTACAGCCTTGTATCTTTACTGGATGCGAATGATTTTTAACATCGGTATTCTTATCATTATGGCTGCAGGTTTTATTGTGGTGAACAACACCCTTGTAGTCAGCGTTCTTGATAGAACACGTGAAATTGGTACTATGCGTGCGTTGGGAGCTTCTTCACTCTTTGTTTCCCTGCAATGTATGATCGAAACCGTTTCTATGGCTTTAGCTGCAGGCCTTATTGGGTGTTTTGTGGGTAGTCTTGTGTCTTTGGGGCTTACTTCCATGGAAATTATTTTCACCAATTCCTTTTTAATCCAGTTATTTGGAGAAGGGGCCTTGGTAGTAGGGGTTTCTTGGGGGAATGTGGTGGAAATTCTCTTTCTGATGCTCTGTCTGGGAATCCTTGGGTGGGTTTATCCTGTAATCACCGCACTTAAAGTGCAGCCCATTGAGGCGATTCAAGGAGTACGGTAAGTGTACGGATTGAAGATGGGATTGCGATCCCTTTTGTATAGAAAAAAACAATATCTCTCTCTCTTTCTTGTGTGTACGGTTGGAGTCGGAATCTCCTTATTTTGTCTTTTTCTAGTGGAAGGAATGCTGAATTCCTTGGAAGCAAAGGCAAAGTTGTACTATGGAGGTGATTTTACCTTTATTGGAGGGCAGAATGAACTTACCTTCCCAAATGTAGATGACTTTATAGAAAAATTGACTCCAGTATTTCCATCTGGTTCAGTGGTTTCTTCCCGTTTTGACTTTGATGCAGATTATAGTTCCTTTTATTTTGAAGGAATTGAGGCTCGGCAACGAGTTATCAAAGGGATTGATTTTTCCAAGGAAATGAAGCTTTTTCAAGGTTTTAATTATCTGGAAGGCAATCCTCTGAAGATGGCTGGATCTAATGGTGTTTTGCTTTCAGAACCTATTGCAGAAACATTAGGAGTACAGGTTGGTGACAGCATTACCTTTCTGTTAAAAACTATCAAAGGCTACACCAATACGGTGGTATTGGAGGTTCATGGAATTTTCCGTGATTCCAGCTTATTCGGCATGTACACTTCATACATGGACATTAGTTGTTTGAGAAAGAGTTATGACGTGGCTCAAACTTGGGCAAATAGAATCTGTATTGATTTTCCAGCGGATTTTAAAATTACCCAGGAGAGGGTAGAGAATTTCCAAACTCAGTTGGAGCAGAAATTTACCATGTTTCCCTTGGTGGATGATAAGGAAATTTTTTATGAATCCCTGTTGAATAAGCGTTTTTCAGAGCCTCATTATGCCCTAGTTGATTTATATGCCAACTTGGAAGATTTGAAGGTGCTTATTGATGCAATGAAAATCGTTGCTACCTTTGTCATTTTGATTCTCATGGTAATTATTATGGTGGGAGTCAGCAGTACCTATCGGGTCATTGTTATGAAACGCATCAATGAAATTGGAATTTATAAGGCCATTGGAATGAATCGAATGGGAATTTTTTCTGTATTGCTCTCTGAAACTTCTTTACTGATTCTTGTTGGGTGTGTTGCAGGGATTATTTTTTCTTGGATTTTATGTGGGGGAATTTCTCTCTTTAGTTTTTCCTTTATTCCTGCCTTTGATATTTTTCTTGTGGATGGAAAATTGCTTCCAAAAATCTCTTTTCTCCAATCCGTATTGATTTCAGTATTGGTATATGTAACAACTACTTTTGCTGTATTGTTTTCTGTACAGAAATCCGTAAGAATGACTCCTGTGGATGCCTTGGGAGTTACAGAATGAGGTGTTTTATGAAAGAAAATGTATCTGTTCGGTTTGCAGTTGTATTCCTCGGCTTTGTTTGTGCTTTATTTTTGTGTGGTTTTGGACTATGGGCTCAAACCCCAGAGGAATTATTACAATTAACTCAAGATAATACAGCTTTTTTTACTACTGATTTTTCTGGTAAATATACGGTAGTACAAGAAAAACCTGGCGAAGGTAAAAGTCTTACAGAAGCTATTATGTATCGTCGGGATAAGACAAATCAGTGGACCATTCTGGTAACAGGCCCTGTGAAGGAAAAGGGAAAGGGGTATTTACAGTCTAACGGCAACATTTGGTTTTATGATCCCTCCGACAAGCGATTTACTTTTACCAGTTCAAAAGATAAGTTTCAGAATACAAATGCCAATAATTCAGATTTTGCACCCCAGTATTATTGTCGTGATTATACAATCGAATCTGCGGAAAAAGTGAAGTTAGGAGCCTTTAATTGTGTCCTTTTTACATTGGTTGCAAAGGTTGATAGTGTCGATTATCCTCGTTTGAAATTGTGGGTAACAGAAAATGATGGATTAGTTCGTAAGAAAGAAGATTATAGTCTTTCTGGACAGCTTTTGAGAACGACAGCGATTCCTTCCTACCAAATCGTTGAGTTTGAAGAAAAAAAATATTCTGTTCCCGTCAGTATGCTGATTGTAGATAACCTTCGTGGTAAAAAAATCGAAGGAAAAATGCAATTCGAGCGTACTCAAATCTCCATTTCTAATGTATCTTTTTCCAAAGTTGACGATATTGTATATACAAAGCCGTATTTGGAAATGATGGGTGATAAATGAGGAAACTGGTTGTAGCGATAGTTTGTTTAGGTTTTACATGGAGTATTTGTGCTCAAGAGTCAGTTTCTGTACCTGATGATAGTGTAACTGATGAAACCGCCTTGTTGGAAGAAAACGAGGTGGTTTTGTGGGAAGATCCCTTTGCGGATTTATTTGATGAAGCAGAGGATATATCTGTGGAAAATCAAGCACCTGCCACTCCTGTTTCTGTCGCTACAACTTCTGCTCCAGTGGAAGATAAACCCACTAATATTTTTTTCAAACCATTTACCGTATCTGGTCACTTAGAAGGAGAAGTGGGGATGGCGGTAAACTTTCATGACTCAAAACCTGAGGTTACAGGAGCACTGCTTTTAAAAAATGATTTAAACTTATCTGCTCGTATATCAAAAAACCTCGGAATGACTGGAACTATTACTGTTCAATATCCAGATTTTTCTTTAAAGGTTAGTTCTCTCTACTTTGATTACTTGTTACTGGACAAGGTGTATGTGTCTGGGGGAAAGAAAACCATCAACTGGGGATATGTTCAGTTATTCAATGATTTGAGCTTTTTTGATTTTAATTTTCATCAAATACTACAAGAAGAAAAAAAATACATTCCTACAAATATTTTGTCTGATAGTGCAAATATGGTTTCTCTCCATGTACAAGTTCCGTTGTGGACAGGAACAATTAGCGGTGTCATGCTCTATCCCACGGGCAGAAGTGCAACTCCTAAGTTTATTGATTTTACTTATGCTGGTTCCATTGAAATGGCGGTATGGAATACGGCAATTAACTTTTTTGGAAGGAAAAATCCTTCAGATGATAGTGAGTTATCCCAAAATGGTAAATATAGACCACCTGTTTTAGGTCTTGAGCTAAAAAGAACGGTGCTGAAGACAGATATATATGGGCAAGTTGTGGCAGGAATTCAAGATTTTAAATCTATCGCGAATAAAGATGGCTATGAATCTATAATTTCTACTGCTGGATTTTATCGGACCTGGGATGGAATTGTTCCAAAGGTGGGATTGAGCATTGAATATCAATATATTTATACACCCCATGGCGCTACTATCCATACCCATAGAACAGCCTTTTTAGGTGGAGTGTCTAGTTTAGGTCCCAAGAAAAATATAAAAATGGCCCTTGATTGGAATCATCAGTATGTCCTTAACGAAGGTGAACTAAAACTTGGATTGACTGTAAATAACATTTTTCCCCATGCAAACTGGAAGGCTGGCTTAGAAATGTTGTATGGAGAAGCCTATGGAGCTATCCCGCAATTTACTTTAGCCACCTCCATTGTACTCTTGATGGATTACTGAATGATGCCGTCCCGAATTTTAATAACGTGATTGGCCATTTCTACAATCTTTGAGTCGTGGGTAGAAAAGATAAAGGTAGTATTTAATTCCTTGTTTAATTTGAGCATCAATTCGAGAATTTGGTCTCCTGTTTTGGAGTCCAAGTTAGCCGTTGGCTCATCTGCAAGGATAATGGGAGCCTTGGTCACTAAGGCTCTGGCAATGGCTGTTCTCTGTCTTTGGCCTCCACTTAATTCGGAGGGTTTGTGTTTCTTCCAGTTTGTAAGACCAGTTGTTTCCAAAAGGTAGTTAATCCACTCTGTAATCTGGCTCTTTGTCATGGTGTCAGTTGCAGGGGAGCTTCCTAAATGGAGGGGGAGTTCGATGTTTTCCCACACATTCAGTACGGGAACAAGGTTAAAGGTTTGAAAGATAAAACCAAGTTGAGTTCGACGAAGATTGGTAAGAGTGGTGTCTAGTTTTAAGGGTATCTTTGTTTTGACACCAAGGGTAACATCCTGATATACATTGATGTCATTGAGAATGACTTCGCCAGACGTAGGCATATCGGTAAGGCCGATGATGTTGAGTAAGGTGGATTTTCCAGAACCAGAAGGGCCTGAAATGGCGGCAAAATCTCCCGCTTGAATGGAAAAAGTTGCATCTTTTACAGCATGAACCTGAACTTTGTCCATTTGATATGTCTTATTGATATTTTTCAGTTCAACGATAGCCATAAGTAAAAGTATATACCATTATAGCAGAATTGCCAAGGATATGCCCCTGTACATGAGCTTTTCAGAGGATTATACTAAGGGCATGGACCTCGAATCTTCCAAACAAAAGCGAGACGAAGATCGATTTCGGCTTCTGTTTTTTTCAGCGTTATGCCTCTTTTTATCCATGGTGGAATATGCCATCCCAAAGCCCTTGCCCTTTTTGCGGCTTGGCTTGGCGAACCTACCGATTTTACTTGCATTTTCTAAGCTACGGCTAAAAGAGGTGACACTTTTGGTGATGATAAAAACCTTGGTGCAGGGCTTGATTTCTGGTACCCTTTTTTCGTACGTATTTCTTTTTTCTGCAGCTGGTTCCAGTGCCGCCGCCGTGGCCATGGGGATTTTGTATTACTGTTGCGTCAGGAACCGAAAAAGGCCATTGGTGAGTTTGGTGGGCATGAGTGTGGCTGGGGCCTTGGGAAACAATGGAGCTCAGTTACTGGTGGCCCGCTATCTTATTTTTGGAACGGCGGCACGGTATATTGCACCAGTGCTTTTGTGTAGTGGCCTTGTGACAGGTCTTTTGCTGGGGCTCTTTGCCCAGAAGTTTAATTCTATCTCACGGTGGTACAAGAGTTTGGAGGATGTAGTATGAAATTGCCCTCATCTTTTGCCCGTGTTTTTAACCGTTTTTGGCAGTGGCTTATTTCTCCCTCCCTGCTTTTTGTTACGGTGATGGTGAGCTTTCCTGCCTTTTTATTCCAGAAAAACTTAATGGTGCTGGTGATAGAAGTTCTTGTTTTTTTTCTTTTGGCTTTGACTCGCCGTGGAAAGCTTCGGCTCTTGCCTTCGATTTTGATGATTGCTGGAATCACCTTCTTTGCTCTTTTTTCCCCCCATGGTCAGGTTCTTGCTCGTTGGGGGCGATTTTCTGTTACCACTGGGGCTTTGGAAGCGGGCTTAACTCGTGGCCTTACCTTGGCGGGGATGGTTTTCTTGTCCCAATTGGCCTTGTCACCCCAGCTCCATTTACCGGGAAAACTGGGCGGCTTTGTGGTGGATATGTTCGGCCTTTTAGACAGACTGACAAAGGATAGATTGACGTTCAAAAAGGATAAAAAATTTGTGGGAATAAAGAGGCTGATGACCTCCCTTGATGAGCACCTGTATCAGGTGTACTGGAGTGAAGTCCAGGAAGGGCAGGCGCTGGAGCAAAAGCAGGATCCAGAAATTCAGCTGCCTGAAAGAACAATCACGGTGCAGGGGATTGTTGTAGCCAGTTTATTTTCTGGGATTTTGTATTTTTTGCTGTTTGTGTAGCATGACTTTTGAACGTAAATTTTTCTTGTGAGTCCTTCCAGTTTTTGGTATGATTGAAGGAGGAGGAAAACATGTCATTGTTTGAAAAAAAAGAGACAATTTTTAAGGAGCGGAACAAGCCGCTGTGGTCAAAGATAAAAGAGGGGTTGCAGGAGGCTGGAATAAAGGCTACTTGTGGTTCCTATGACGTGGAGCCCCCCTTTGTGGGCTGTGGCTGCAAGTTAGACGTTCGAGATTTTAGTGGCAACGGAAAGATTGACCGAAAGATGTACTATATCGATGTAAAAGTGTCATTGTTAGAGCAGGCTCGTGCAGTCATGGAGCAAGTGCGTTCCCAAAATATCGAACTAGAATTAGGTGAAAAAGTAAAAGTTAGTTACTACTAACTCTTGACAAAAGAGCCTTTATTCGATATTTTTAGTATCAGTTAGCACGGATTAACTTTAATCTTTACTAGCTGATTTTTTTGTTTTACAAGTTAGCCTAGATTAACTTTTGGGAATCATAATGACTTTGTAAAACGGTCGAGGAAAAGATTGCGTATAAAAGAAAACCTTACCACAATCATTTTATTTGTCTTGCTGGTGATTTTGTCTGTTGCTTCACTTTTTGTTGGAGTGTTGGACATCAATCTTTTTGATTTGATTCAAGGAGATGCAGAGCAATTAGGTATCTTTGTGGTTTCCCGTCTCCCACGTCTTTTGGCTATCCTGTGTACAGGTATTGGTATGAGCGTTTCGGGATTGATTATGCAGCAGCTGTGCATGAACAAGTTTGTGTCACCCACCACGGGAGCCACTATAACCTCCGCCCAGCTAGGAATCCTCATTGCCCTGCTTTTTATGCCCCAGTCTACCTTGTGGAGTCGGGCCTTGTTTGCTTTTGTGTGTGCTATTGCTGGAACCTGGGTTTTTGTGTGGTTTATTCAGCGGATTCAATTTAAAGATGTGATTATGGTTCCTCTTATCGGTATCATGTTCAGTAATGTGATTGGTGGAATTACTAGTTTTCTTGCTCATAAATTTGAAATGACACAATCCCTTTCTTCATGGTTAGTGGGCCATTTTTCCATGGTGCTTCAGGGCCGCTACGAGTTGGTGTACATGGTGGTACCTCTGGTGATTTTAGCCTTTGTTTTTGCCAACCACTTTAACATTGTAGGTATGGGAAAGGATTTTTCCAAAAACCTTGGAGTGAACTACAATCTAGTGTTGTTTTTAGGCTTGTCCATTGCGGCCCTGATTACTGCCAGTATTGTGGTGGTTGTAGGAGCGATTTCCTACATCGGTCTGATTGTACCAAACCTAGTGTCAATGTTTAAGGGTGACAAGATCCGTGGAACCTTGGTAGACACCGCTCTCTTTGGAGCAGTTTTTGTCCTGGCCTGTGATATGCTCGCCCGTGTGGTGATTGCTCCCTACGAGCTTCCCATTGAGCTTGTAATCGGTGTTATCGGAAGTCTGCTCTTTGTTGGGCTCTTGTTTTACAGGCTAAAACATGGTCGTAAGGCCCTTCGATTCAAATCTAAAATCAAATCATGTGGTAGCAGCTGTTGCCAAACTGTAACGAATCTAGGAGAAAACTAATGATGGAAGAACAGACAACTTCTCCTCGCCAAGAGGATTTAAAGAGTAAGCAAAAGCTAACTTTCCAAAATAGGATACTTAGCTTGGGAAAGGCCACAGAAATTTATAGCCAAAATGGAGCTGCCTCTTTGGAAGAATTACCTCCTGTAATGGAAATTCTTTCATCAAATAGAAGGAGAGCCTTTGCGGTAGCTTCAAAAACTAAGAAACAGACATTGTCTTTTTCTCAGCAAAGACGTTTGGCAGGAAGAAAAAAATTGTTGATTTTGGCTGCCGTGGCTGTAGTTGCAATTTTAGCCTATTGCTTTGTAGGAGTAAATTTTAGCAATCCTCGACTTTTTAACTTTGCCATGAAGATTCGCACTCCCAAGGTGCTGGCCATGATTATTGCCGCTGTGGCAGTTGGTGGTTCTTCCATTGTATTTCAGTCCATCGTAAACAATACCATTGTAACCCCCTGTCTTTTGGGCATGAATTCCTTGTATACCTTGATTCACACCGCCACGGTTTTTGTAGCCGGTTCTGCAAGCTTTCTTGCCACCAATGCAAACCTGTCCTTTGGTGTGGACTTAGTGCTGATGGCGGTGGTAGCCACAACCTTGTACAGCTATTTGTTCAAGAAAACTGGTCACAATGTGCTGTACGTGCTGCTGATTGGTACGGTGCTCACCTCATTTTTCGGCAGCATCCAAAGCACCATGATTCGAGTAATGGATCCCAACGAATACGACGTTTTGTTGGCTTCCTTGGTGGCAAGTTTTAGCAATGTAAACGGAGAACTTATTCTCGTTTCTGTAGTAGTTTTAGCTGCCGTGGCCTTCTTTTTGCGAAAGGATCTGGCCTTGCTAGATGTGTTGACCTTAGGAAAGCATCAGGCTACTAACTTGGGAATTGATTACGATGCCAGTGTACGGCGGCTTTTGGTGGGAGTTTCCCTGTGTATTGCCACCGCTACTGCCATGGTAGGCCCCATTTCCTTTTTGGGCTTGATTGTTGCAAATCTTGCCCGCCAGATGATGAAAACCTTCCGTCACAGACACTTGATTTTAGCCTCTGCCTTGCTAGGTGTTATTGTGCTGGTAGGTGGACAAGTGGTGGTAGAACAGGTATTTTCCTATGCAGTACCCATTAGCGTATTTATCACCTTTGGCGGTGGTTTGTACTTCCTGTATCTTTTGATGAAAAAGAAACGAGGCTAATGGCTATTTGTGGAGCAAACATGAAGATTTTTAATATAACAAAGAAATATGATGAAAAGACCGTGGTGGATTCTGTAAGCTTTGAGATTCCCCAGGGAAAGGTGGTTTCCTTTATCGGGCCCAATGGTGCAGGAAAGTCCACCGTTATGGGAATGATTTCCCGCTTGATTGCCCGGGATTCTGGTATGGTGGAATTTAAGGGAAAGGATATTAAAGACTGGAAGGATAAGGATTTAGCCAAGGAGCTGGCAATCCTAACTCAGCAGAACAATATCCAGATGAAGCTTACAGTGGAGGAGTTAGTGTGCTTTGGCCGCTTTCCTCATTCCGGTAATCACCTTACTCAGAAGGATATGGAGTTGGTGAACCAAGCCATTACCTACATGGAGCTGGAGGATTTTCGAGACCGCTTCTTGGATGAACTTTCTGGTGGTCAGCGACAGCGTGCCCTCATTGCCATGGTTATTGCTCAGGACACAAAATACGTGCTTTTAGACGAGCCCACCAACAACTTGGACATTTATCACGCCACCAACTTGATGAAGATGGTACGTCGCCTTTGCGACGAGCTGGGAAAGACTGTGATTCTCGTTCTTCATGAAATCAATTATGCAGCCAGTTATTCTGACTACATTTGTGCTTTCAAAAACGGGCAGATTGCAAAATTTGGTACTGTAGAAGAAGTGATGACTAAGGATGTATTATCTGAAATCTACGATGTAGATTTTGAGATTATGAATATTAACGAAAAGCCCCTGTGTATTTATTACTAGGGTGAAAATAAACCTGATGAATAAAAATCAGGTTTTTCTTTCGGCATAAAGTTAGTTTATGCTAATTAT
>JAGBXW010000065.1 GCA_017629095.1 Treponema sp.
ATTTGGCAATGCTTCCCGAACAATTCCTTCGACTTCAATAGCTTCTTCTTTAGCCACAGTTCCTCCAGATAAGAAAAGAAAAAAGCAAAAAAAAGTTGTTTTTTTTGCAATTCACACTTATAATTTTATGAGTAATTCATATACATGTCAACACAGAGGAGTAATAATGAATCAGGATTTTATTGATGGAATGAAAAAAAAATTGCTTGATGAGCGTGCTGTGGTTTTTGCATCAATTGCTGAGCATAATGCAGATTTCAAAAGAATTTTGGAAGAAACCACTGGAAAGGACAGCGTTGATGAAGCTGCAGATGTTATTGACTTGAAGATGCTGGAGTCCATGGAAAAAAAGGAAATGGAGCAGCTGGAGCTCATTGATGCAGCCATCAAAAGAATCGACACCGGAAAGTACGGATATTGCATGAAGTGTGGTACTGAAATTCCCGAAGGTCGCTTGGAAGCAATTCCCACCGCTGTTCTTTGTGTAGATTGTAAAAGTGCTATGGAGCGACGTGGCCGATAATCGGTGGTTGTAACTGGTACAAAAAAGGCTTCTGTAGTGACTCTTCACTGCAGAAGCCTTTTGTTTTTATAGCTTTAAGGCTGTCGTTTTTCTGGTGAGCTTGCCTTCAACCTTTGTTAAATAGGTGATTTCTCGGTAGCCTGCATCCCAAGCTGCCTGCCGAGCTTCTGCAAAGGCATAATCCATGTAGCCGCTATTGTGAACATCTGAGTTGATGGTCACAGGAACTCCTGCCTTTGCCAATAGGGACAGAAAGTAGGGAGACGGATATGGTGTGGTGGTGTTTTTTCTGGCCATACCACCAGTGTTGATTTCCACAATCACTCCAGAGGCTGCAATGACCTTGGCTGTTTCCTCTATTTCATCCTTGTACCACTGTGCTTCTTCATCAAAAAAGTTCAGCTCTCCGTTTCGTCGGCGGATAACATCGGCATGGCCAAGAATCTCAAAGCCACCCTTGGAAATCATTTCTCGTTGGGCTGCAAAGTAGGCTTGCACCGTTTTCTTTCCATCACCATTAAAATGGGCTGCAATGCCTGCTGCAACGTTTTTTGCAGAATCATCCACAGTAAAGCAACCGGTGCTGGTAATCAAGTAGTGGGTGGAGCCAATCAAATAATCTGCACCAAAGTCTCGGTAGGGGCCCTGTGCTGGGCCAGAAAGTGGAGGCAAATAGTCAGCCTCAAAGCCACATAAAATCTCAATTTGACCTTGATATTTTTCTTTAAGCCGGTTGATTTCAGCCACGTAGTCAGATAATTTGTCCACAGGAATGTGCCAGTCAGAGGCAAAGGGATGTACCGTGTGACCAGAAAAACCCAGGATGGAAAATCCTTTTGCAATAGCCTCTTGCACCATAACTTCTGGTGCTTCCAGCCCATCACAAAAATGGGTATGAGTGTGGTAATTGGTAAGGATCATGGAGCCTCCTTGTAATGATGTATCAGTTTACGGTGGAATTGGGGCGGAATGAAATTATTGTGGCCCCTTCCACAGACCATTGGTACCTATTTGTGGTAAATCTTGCCATTTTTCCAGCATTGTTTGCAACTGCTGCTTTTTGAATGGTTTGGCAAAATAATCATTGATTCCCGCATTGATATATTCTTGGATAATATCTGGAGTTGAATTGGCCGAACAAGCAATAATGATTCCTGGAAAGCCATTTTCTCGAATTTTGGTACTTGTTTCAAATCCATTCATAAAGGGCATTTCTATGTCCATAAAAATGATTTTTGTTTCAGGATGTTGTTGTACCAGCGTAATGGCTTCTTCCCCGCTGGTGGCTCCGTAGGTTTCAATCCCAAAGGAGGAAAGAAAGGTGGTGAGAATCTTTAAGTTTACAGGATGATCATCCACTGCAATGATGGGGCTAGGCAAGGCAGTGACCAACTGGGAAACTTCTGGTGCTGGCGTCTTTTGTTCTTGAAGCTCTTGTTCCTTTGGCTGTATCGGCAGTGGAATTTGTTTTGTTGTGGAAATCACTTCATGATTAGTTTTTACTGATGCTCTTTTTTTCTCAAATTCAGCAGCGTCAGTCTTTTCTACCGTAGGTAATTCCAAGGGCTGGGTAAAGGCATTTTCCAGTAAATTGAGCAATTTCTTCCGTTGAACAGGTTTGTACAGGTAGCCATTGAACCAGGATAAAAGCTTCATTTTGGCTTCCCCCCCAAGCTGGCCTTCTGGTATCATTAAGTAGAGCTTGGCTCCATTGATAGCTGGATCTTTATTGATTTCTGCTGCCAACCGCCAACCGTCCATGGAGGGCATACTCATGTCCATCAATACCAAGGAAAATTCTTGCTGGCGTTTTGCTGCTTCCCGTATCATCTGGAGGGCAATTTCTCCCGATGGTGCTGTTGCAACTTTCAGATTTGTAAGATGTGTTATGATTGAAGCAATATTTTCAAGGTAATGGGGATTGTCATCCACCACCAAAACCTTTGCATTAGCACAAATAGCTACTTTTTTTTCTGTAATTGCAGAATCTTTTTCTTCCAGGGGAATGGAAAAATAAAAGATGGAACCACCTTCGGGATTATCAGTTACCCCTGAAGTTCCTTTCATTAGAGAAACGAGCTGAGAACAAATATTGAGCCCTAAACCTGAGCCACCATACTGACGAGTGGTGCTACTGGATGCTTGAATAAAGGCATGGAATATTTTTTCTTTCTTGTCTTCTGGAACTCCCACTCCTGAATCAATTATCTTAAAAAGGAAGCTACCTTCTCCATCTCGTTGCAATTCAACCTTAACGTACCCTTGGGGGGTAAATTTTACTGCATTTTTTACCATGTTCAGTAGAATTTGCTGAATTCTCCAAGGATCTCCCCAAAGCTTTTGAGGAACTTGATGATGAATGTGAGAAAGAAGTTCGATACCTTTGTTGTAAGCTTCTATACTGATGAGATTGAGGACTTGTTCTATAATGTCCGTGGGGTCAAATTCAATATGCTCCAAGGTGAGATTTCCCGTACGAAGCTTTTCAAAGTCAAGGATATCGTTAGCCAAGGTGTGGATTACATCGGCACTGAAGGCAATCTGCCGTACATACTCCTGCTGTTCTGGGTCCAGGGTTGTGGCCTTTAACAACTCAGCAGTACCGAGAATGGTCTGGATAGGAGTTCTAATCTCATGCAGGGTAGAGGCTAGTGCCACAATGTTGGGTGGTGTCATTGTTTTATTGTGTAATTTCTTGTTTACGTTTTTCAATCTCGAAATTGAAAATCAAATCAGAAGAACAAGGCTGGGTATTTTTGTCTACATGTAATAATTTTATTTCTATCAACTCGCTCAATGAATGGGACACCGCACTTTCCACAAAGGAATTCAACAAACTGATAATATTATCTTCCACTTGAATGCCGGCATATTCGGAATGCCCCTCAATAAAGGGCTTCACGAAGGGATCTGTGGTAAGAACCTTTACTTCTTTTTTTGTCACTCTTGGGGCATAGATAATGCTATCAAAGAATTTTTCAAGGGCTATTCCATCTACAAAGCCTAAATTGAGCTGAGACATAATGACAAGAATCTTTGGAGTTGAAATACCATGATTTACAATTAAGTCTGCAATATGGAATTTAAGCAGGGCAATTTTATCTAAATTCAAGCCTTGCGCTATTTCCACCACAATAATATTTTTATTTTTATGGGCTTCGATAATACATGGTGTGGTATCCATTTCTATGGATGTTGTGAGAAAGACACTGAGGGTTTTAATGAACAAATCCATCATAAAGGGGCGTGCAAAATACTTCAGTACCCCCAAGCGAATCAAGTTGATAACCTTTACTGATTCAACGGATGGACCCACAACAATTACAGGTAATGAGACTGTATTTGGGTTTTGTCGTTTTTTCTCCAGAAATTCCACGACACTAGAAAAATCTTGTTCAACATCGATAATGATTAAATCCGGTAAAATTGACAATACTTTTGAGAATTGATCTCGTCGTCCTTGAACAAAATCTACGGAAATTTTAACTGAGGCCAACTTATCTTTAACAAAATCTCTAAAAATCGGCGAGGGATCTAGTAATAATACCTGCTTCATATCTGTTCATGATACAAGTAAAATTGTAATTTGACAAGATACGCCCTTGCATTTTTGTGAAACAAAGAGATATTCTTATAGATATAAAAGAAACGATTCTGTGTTTTGGAGGAAAAGATGATAGTGTATGTTTTGTTAGCAGAGGGGTTTGAGGAGATTGAGGCTCTGACACCAGTTGATTATTTACGACGTGTTGGGGTGGAGGTGTATACCCTTTCTTGTGGCGATTCTCTGACGGTAAGTGGTTCCCACAAGATTCCTGTGGTGGCAGACATGATGGTGGCGGATGCTGTGGCAAAGAATGGGCTTCCAGATGGCGTTGTAATTCCAGGGGGAATGCCTGGTGCTGACAATGTGGCTAAATGTGAGGCTGCCTGTAGCTTGATTTCTAAGGTGATGGCTGAGGGGAAGGTGGTAGCTGCCCTTTGTGCTGCTCCTGTGGTGACGCTAGCAAAACTGGCTGTGCTGAAGGAAAAAAGATTTACCTGCTATCCTTCTATGGAAGCTCAGCTGGAAAAATGGGGAGGCCCCCAATGGCAGGAGTTGACTGCTGGAAGCCAGTATACTGGGAGTCGCGTGGAGGTGGACGGAAATCTCTTGACCGCTGCAGGGCCTGGTACAGCAGAGGAATTCGCCTTAGTTTTGGCTCAAACATTTGCAGGTAAAGATGCTGCAGATCATCTTGCTTCCAGTGCCTTGTTCCGCTCATTTTAATTGGCTTCGTGTGGTAAGAAATTTGTCGGGCAGAGTTGGGTCATCTGACCCAGGGGTACTTGTATGATTTTGCTGGCTGCTGTGGATGCATATTTCATGGCGGCCAGTATTTTTTTTTCCGTAAGATTTTTTTCAAAGGGAAAGTCCTGTAGCTGGCTTAAAAATGCTCCAGCAAATGTGTCACCTGCTCCTGTGGCATCTACAATGAGTTCTGTAGCCACCTTTGTAGCTGGGGTAAATAATCGTGTTCCCTGAAAATAACAACTACTTCCACCACAGCCATGGGTAATTACAAAGAGTATATTGTAGCTAGGACTCCATTCTGCAAAGTCAATGTTGCCCTGCTCTAGGATTCTTGCTTCCACATCGTTTGCCAGGACTAATGGTATGGTGGCCTTTCCCTGTGGCTGGGATTTCTTTGATAGTGCTGGAGGAGGGAAGTGCTTTTGTAAAAAAGCTGCCGTCATTTTGGCTCCAAAGGGAGTTCCACAGGCGAGAACAAGGGGAAGGGGACTGGAACTGAGCTGGTGGCATAGCCATTGTTTTTCTAGCTCCATGCCTTCCACCAGGATAAAAGTTGGGGATGTTTGTTTTGTGTTATGTGCTGCTTGTAAGAAGGCACGTACTTGTTCTGGCTCAATAGCTGTGGCCACTGCGGGGCTTGCCAGTGCTAACCAGCCTTGACCTGGCTTTGACAAAACAAGGCAACGGCCACTATTTCCTGGTTGTACACGGAGCTGGTGGTGAATGCCAAATTTCTCCATTTCAGTCTGAAAAAAAGAACCAGCTTCATCAATCTGAACTGGGCTGGAATCCCTTCCTACTGTTCCTGTAAAAAAACAGGTTGCCTGGGGGATTAGTGTCCCTATGGTTTTGAGAATATTAACACAGGTGCCACCTGTCTCTCTTATCAGTTTGTAGCCATCAAGAGTTCTGATTTGATTCAGTACAAAAGAGAAGGCCGCCCCTTCTACATGAATAGGGCGGCCTGTAGGAGAAGGACGGTTGCCTTCTGGAAGCTGCCCAAAGGCTCTTTCCATAAAACAGGTATCAATCCTTCCTTCCACATAGTAATCTACGATGGCTCTACCAATACCGTAGATTGTCATGTATAAAAAAGTTTAGCTCTGGTTAGCACACTGGTTTGGCGATAATCTTTGCCAAGTCAGGGTTCTTTGCCAAGTCCTTCTGCAATCCAGCCTCACGAGCCTTGTTTACATAGTCGGGGCTCTGGAAAGAGTAGGTAAAGTTTGTGTGAACATCGTAGGTTCCAGCCATCAATGCATAGGCATCTTCTGTCATTACCAATTCTTCGTCGGTGGGGATTACGAAAATCTTGATCTTGGAATCATCGGCACTGATGCACAACTCTGTGTTGCGAGTGTGAGCCATGTTGTTCTTGGCAGGATCAATTTTGATTCCCATGTGCTCAAGCTGGGCACAAACCTGTCCACGGATTACATCGGAGAACTCTCCAACACCAGCAGTAAATACGATGGCGTCAACTGGTCCAACAGCTGCCATGTAAGCACCAAAGTACTTGGCCATGCGGTAGCATTCCATGTCCTGAGCAAGCTTTGCCTTTGCATCACCCTTTTCAGCAGCAGACTGAACGTCACGGCGGTCAATCAAGCTTCCGGTAACACCAAGCAAACCAGACTTCTTGTTCAAGGCTGCATCCATTTCTGCAGCAGACATTCCAGTCTTCTTCATGACATAGAAGGGAAGAGCAGGATCACAGTCACCAGAGCGGGTTCCCATTACCAAGCCTTCCAGTGGAGAAAGACCCATGGAGGTGTCAAAGCACTTTCCGTTCTTTACCGCACACATAGAAGCACCGTTACCTACGTGGGCAATGATGATGTTTGTGTCTTCGGGCTTCTTTCCCAAAAGTACGCTGGCACGCTTTGCAGTGTACAAGAAAGATGTTCCGTGGAATCCATAGCGACGAGCAGAATACTTTTCATACCACTCGTGAGGAATAGCATACATGAAGGATGTGTCGGGCATGGTCTGGTGCCAAGCGGTGTCCATGATAGCACAGTGAGGAACATCAGGGAGAACCTTCTGAGCTGCCTCAATACCCATGATGTTTGCAGGGTTGTGGAGGGGAGCCAAATCCTGAATCTCACGGAACTGCTCAATAACTTCTGGAGTTACGATTACAGACTTTGTAAACTTGTCTCCACCGTGAACAACACGATGTCCTACAGCCTTAATAACAGACATGTCGGAAATAACACCAGTGGTGGCATCTGTGATAGTGTTGATAATCAGCTCAATAGCTTCCTTATGAGTGGGGCAGGGCTGTTCCTTTACGAACTCATCCTTTCCCTTTGCCTTGTGGGAAATTACAGAACCTTCCTGAGTTACTCGCTCTACTACACCAGAAGCCAAAACGTCCTTTTCGCTCCAATCGTACACCTGGTACTTAGCGGAGGAGCTACCGCAGTTCAATGTTAAAATAATCATTCCAATCCTCGAAAAAATTAAAAGTGTTTTTCCATTATAAAATTATTTTGTGGAATTGGGAAGGGAAAAACCACAAGTTTATGATGATTTAATGATGAAGAGTAAAAAAAAGACTGTCAGAGAAACTGACAGTCTTTTTTTATTGTCGTAATGATTACTTTACAGAAGCAACAAGCTGGTTGAAAGTTGCTTCATCTACAAAGGTGATTTCTCCGTTTTCACCATTGTTAATTCCATACAGATTTCCGTCGGGAGCTAGTTCTTCAAGTTTTGCCTGATCTTCTCCAGTAATCTGTGGGTCAACAAGAACTGTTCCTTCAAAGATGTATCCCCAATATCTGTTTGTAAAACGCTTTTTTGTAATGTGAGCAAGTTTTGCATCAACGAGAGCAACGCCTCCTGGAATTCCGTTGATGACATTATCCAAAATATATTTTTGTAGCCGGTATCGTTTTTTGTCATATTTTTTCTTTGCCCCCTCAACAAAATAGTAGACAGAGCCGATAAAGAACCGAGAGGTTTTTTATGATTCGAGGTTGGTATATTGGTTCTAGTGGCATGAATGCCCAGCAGACTCGGCTTGATGCCATTTCTAACAATTTGGCAAATGCCGACACCACTGGTTTTAAGCGTGATATTGCCGTAAGTAAGTCTTTTCCTGAGCTTTTGATGCGTCGCATGAATGATGATGGTGTGTATGAAACACCCTTTGGTTCTGCAGATGTGGCTCCCATTATTGGAAAAATTGGCTTGGGTGTGGAAACTAACGAACTGTACACCGACTTTGAACAGGGGTCCTTTAAGCAAACTTCTACTCACACCGATATGGCTTTGAGTGGCGAGGGCTTTTTTGCAGTGGAAACTCCCAGTGGCGAGCGCTACACCCGCAACGGTAACTTTTTGGTGGGCAAGGAAGGCATCCTTGTTACTAAAGAAGGATATCCCGTATTGGGTGAAAATGGCTACATTCGTGTGGCTGATGACCGCTTTACCGTAAATCAGGACGGAATGGTGTATTCCGAAAATGACATGGAGTTGATTGACCGCTTTAAGATTGTTCGCTTTGACAACGAGCGTTATCTTCAGAAGATGGGCTCTAGTCTGTACAAGGACACCGATGTTACTGGACCTGCCTATGTTGCAGAAGGTAAGGAGCGTCCCGTTGTACTGCAGAATTATGTGGAAACCTCCAACGTAAACGTAGTAAATGAAATGGTAAGCATGATCGAGGTGAACCGAGCCTATGAAGCTAACCAGAAAACTATTCAAGCACAAGACACCATGATGAGCACCCTCTGGGGCAAGGTTGTGTTGGCTCGCTAGGTTTAGTGGTGGCGGAACACTGAGGATCTAAGGTTAGCTTTAGAGGATTTTCATTTCGCCGATAATATAACGAAGCTATAGAAGAACTGAGAGGAACGATAGATTATGGTACGAAGTTTATGGACAGCAGCTACCGGCATGAACGGTCAACAGTCAAATATTGATGCAATTTCCAACAACTTGTCTAATGTGAATACCACTGGTTACAAGCAGCAGCGGGTGGAATTTGAGGATTTGATGTATCAGACAGTGAAGGCTGCTGGAACTCCCGCCACCGAAGATACAGTCACTCCCGTAGGTATCCAGATGGGAACTGGTGTTAAGGTGGGTGCTACCCAGAGAATCGTTACTCAGGGGTCCCTCCAGAATACTGGGGTGGATACTGATATTGCTGTAGTAGGTGAGGGATATTTTCGTGTACAGCAGTACGATGGTAGTTTTGCCTACACTCGTGACGGTGCCTTTAAGGTAGACATGAACGGTCAGCTGGTAACCTCTGAGGGTCTTCGGGTAATGCCTGAAATCATTTTGCCAGAAGGCTTTAACCTTTCTACTTTGGCTATCAGCGATGACGGCCGTGTTACTGTAAAGGTAGACGGTGGCAACGATCCTATTTTGGTTGGTCAGATTGAGTTATACCGCTTCCCCAATGCTGTTGGTCTTGAGGCTGTTGGAAGCAACCTGTTTAAGGTATCAAATGCCTCTGGTATGGCAATTGCTGGTCGTCCTGGTTATGACGGAATGGGTGTTACCAAGCACAAGTTCTTGGAAATGTCCAATGTTTCTGTTGTAAACGAAATGGTGCAGATGATTGTGGCTCAGCGTGCTTACGAATTTAGCTCCAAGGCTATTCAGACCAGTGACACAATGTTGTCTTCTGCGGTAAACTTGAAACGATAAATTGAGTGATTAGGCGGGATGATGATTTCCCGCCTCAGTTTTTTATACTTGTGGTGATTGTAGGAGGAAAGGGTGGATATTCAGAAACTCGGGGGAATGTATGGAAACAGTGCAGCCATTACTGGGGGAGCTTCTGCCAGTGAAGCGGCTCAATTGCAAGGAGAGATTGGTAAATTCCAATCATTGCTAGATTCCATGAAGGCCAGTTCCGAGCAGCCCAACATGCAGGGAAATGTTGCTTCCTCCCAAATTGCCCAGTCTGGTCGCCTGAATGGTGAGTATACTTCTGGCTTTGACGGAAGTTTTACCTCAGAGGCTGACAAGACTGCTCTCCCTACTGGTGCAGCAGCAAATTCTTCCAAGATTGTTCCCAACAAAACTATTGACCGGACTAGTGACCTGTATGAAAAGTCCTTGGAGTTGGAGTCATATTTTGTAAAGATGATGCTTTCCTCCATGAGAAGTACCCTTTCTGGTACCTCCATTAACGGTGAGGAAAAAAGTTATGCCCAGAACATGTACGAGGATATGCTCTACGATGAGCTTGCTGTCAGCATGACTAAAAATGCTGGCTTTGGTCTGGCAGATCAGATTTATCTTGAGTTGAGCTAAGATTGAATATTTGATTTTGAAAAAAGTTCTCTTTTTAAGAAGTTATTTTTTGAAGCAATTCGTTGTCTTTTGTTTGTTGTTGTGGGGCACGAGTTTCGTTTTTTCTGTTCAGTACTGGGGTGAGGGGGTGTTTGCAGACTTTGGTTTTTCTTCTAAGTCAACACTCCCTCCAAATGTTCCGCTCGAAGGAACTATAGGATTTAGAAGAGCCTTGGATGAAGCTACTTTTGAAGGATTTTTGTCTGTTGATGAATTTAGTTTTAATGTAGCAGGTTCCTTCAGGGGATTCCATTACAAGTTAAATGCTTTTCTTTGGGTTTTCAGTATTTAACGCATATTTCCCGTTCCTTTGTTTCCGATGATATTCCTGACTTGGTTACTTGGATGAATTGTTTTTTGCTGACACCATCATTTTCTTTAGGAAGAAATCCAGCTAATCCTCTTACAGTACAGTGTGGGGTTGGGGTGTATGTTGGCAATTCGTATCTTCAACTGACTGAGACTAAGTTAGCTTTACAAGATGCCTCTGTAGCATTTGAATTTGAAGTTATTAAACGATTTTTGCATCGACATGAAATTCTGTTTCGTTTGGCTACCTTTGACGCCTTGCATTATCGGGAGTTTGCCAATCTTTGGTGGCAGTGTGGGTATTCCTATGATCTAACTGAAGACGTAACAGTAGGAGGATTGGCGGAAGTGTTGTATACTGATCAAATCTTCCTTTCTGGTGCCATCAGTGGTATTCAGGCAAAAATATGTGTAGTGTATAAATTATGAAAAAAATTAGATTATTTTCCCTCATATCTTTGTTCTGTTGTTTGTTTGTAGCCTGTAAATACGATATTCATCAATTATTTTTTCGTGGACCTGCAATCGATGAGCGAGCTTCGTCCATAACTGAAATACAATCCCCTCCATTACATCAAGCTGGGGAAATTCGATTTGCCATTATTACGGATCTCCATTATGGCAGCAAAAAGGACAGAGGTGAAACCCAGGTCATTACATCTTTGGCTGCATGTATGCCCCTTGATTTTCTAGTTGTGCTAGGAGATGTGGTAGAGACTGGTTTTGATGACTATTTTCGTGAATGCGAGATTTTTATTGATAGATTAAAAAGGTATTTGGACACACCGTCTTTACCTGTGTATGTCGTGTTGGGAAATCATGATTTATATTATAACGGTTTGGAGAGATGGGGAAAGCTTAATTTTAGTTCAAATAAAGGGGCTACCTTCTTCCGATTTGAAACAACAGGTTCTGTTGATGGCAAAATATATCCTCGTAGTTGGTATTTTTTAGACACTGCCAGTGGTGTTGTGGGCACAAGTCAGATGGCAGCTTTGTCTGATGCCATGAAAGCTGATAAAAATCCTAAAATTGTCTTCACCCATTATCCTGTGTACGTTGATAAAGGATTTTCAACACCATTTAAGTTATCTGATCCCAGGGAACGGGCGCAACTGCTTACTTTATTTGATAAAAATAAAGTAGATATGATTTTTTCTGGTCATTGGCATGAAGGTGGCTTTTTTAACTATGGCAGGTTTTCTGAACTGTGTTGCGAGAGCTTTGTGGAAAATTCAGATAAGTATTCTAACTGGTTTGTTCTGTCCCTGTCTGAAACCAGTGACACCTTACATGTAGAGCATTTTAAGGTTCAAGGGAGTTCTGTTTCGTCCACTAGCCAGACATATGCTCTAAACGGTAGAAAATAAAGAGCTTACCTTGATTTTCCTTGTTATTGCTTGAGTCTCTTTTTAAAAATCCGATAATAAAAAAAACTATTGGCAGGTGTTTTGTTTCGGGAGGAATTATGAATAAACGAATGGGTTTCTTGTGTCTGTTGATGATCATGATAGGGGCATCATCTTTTGCCCTATACAATAGACAAGGAATTCCTGATTCTTCAGAAATTCGACAAAAATTGGTGGAATCTTGGTTTACTGCTCCCCTTGAAGCAGTGCGGGGCAAGATGCCAGAGCTTCACAGGAACAATGTGGGAACTGTGTTTCAGGTCCGTTCTGAAGAAACTGATGATTATGTAATGATTGTTGTAGCTCCCCGACAAAAGCTTTCAGTTGATATGTATTCAGGTGGTCAGGTGAAAGCATCCTCTGTGGACGTGTATCCTGCAAATAATTCTGGAAGTTGGATTTTATTCCGTAATCCCACCACTGGAGAGCCTCTTTTTATTCGCTATTATTTTACAAGTGATGCTAATGTTTTTATGCAGATAAGTTCTGCGGGATCAAAGGTATTAGCTGATTTTGTGGTGTATGGCTCCTATGCTGCCCGCGGCGTTCCTGTTGGCATTCCCTTTCAGCGATTGTACAAGGCTTCTTTTTTAGACGTGTATGAATTAACACAAAATACATTGCCCTGGAATTATATCAATACCATGCCTGCCTTGTATCATCCTATTTTACAGATGATTGCGGTAATTCGAGAAAATCTGGACCGAATTCATTATCTGGAAGATGCTGCCTACAATGAAGATGGGCATCCCGTTTATATTTCCACTGGGAAACCTCGGATTGAAGCCCCTGAAATTGTAGAAGCGGAAGAGCTGGCCCTTTCTTCAGCAGGCTTTTTGAAGTGGATTGTGGATGGATTGGTTATTCCTGTGGCAGGAAGTTATACTCGATTGGAGCCCTTGTCCATTCCAACGGTGGAATTCCGTCAGGGAAGCTTTGCAGAAGCTGTTCGCAATGACTATGAAGTGTCCTTTTCCCTGAACTGGACAAGGAATTTGGCTGCGGCTGTGCTTTCAATCTATGCGGGAAGAAATTTTTATCATAATACTTCTGGTTGCGATGTACAGGTTGAGCCTTTTTCTTCCGAGATAAGCAAGGACGGCAAATTGGCCAATTCCTTGGGCTACCTTCAGGACAGTGGGTATCGGGTCAACACCATCAAAGGGCTTTTGTATGTGTTGGCTGCTACAGAACCTGGAAAAATGTATCTTGGAGCCATTCGTCAGAACAATCGTTCTGTTACAGAATCTCCAGAAGTTCATTTTTTTACTGAAGGTGTAGCAATTTTTCCTTATTTTGATGCTTACAATCGATTTGAAGTTGTTATCTTTGAAAAAGGAAAAGAAATCTCTTTAGAAACATTTATGGAAAAATATAAGGATTCTCACGTTCATTTAGTGAGAATCAATGCTTCTGAGCGTTTCTTTCCTCAATAATGATTGTTTTGTAAGAGAAAGGTTTAGATCCCTGGGATTGTCCACTGATTTTAAGCCTTTCTCATAACATCATCATTGGGGATTTTGTGCATTATAAAATTTTTGTAGTATTTTTATTCATTCTTTTTTCTTTTCCTTTGTCTAGTCAAAGCTCCATAAGTCCACAAGAGCATGGTGGTGCTGAGTCCGATTTTTATGAAAAAGCTTTTTGGGCTGGGATGGAATCCTTTCGAAATGAAGATTATTTGGAAGCCGTGGCCAGTTTGGCAAAGGTGCTGGAGGCTTGGTCAAGTTCTCCTGAAAATCACAATCATTTAGGGACTGCCACAAATGTGTATAGCCTAGCTCTGCTAAAAAGTGGTCGCCAAAGAGAAGCAGTGCAAGCAGTTGCGTCATTCTATGAAAAAGGTCTGTTGGATGAGGAGGGCTTGTACAATTGTGGTTTGGTGGCATTGCAAGGTGGTGATTTTCAGCTGGCTTATATGGTGTTTTCTCACGGAGTCAATTCCGTGGCAAATCCCAGCTTTGATTTTTACTACTTGGCTGCAATCAGTGCCTTTAACCTAGGAAAGTGGCAGGAGGCGGAAGCTCTCTTTAAGAAAAGTCTCCAGCAACAAAGGTTCAGCCGTGAAACAATGGAAGCGGCAAAAAAAGCTTTTTTTCAAAATTACTATCTTGGTTTGGCCCAATTTCGACAAGGAAAATTGGAGGCAGCCTATGCTACATTGGAGCCCTTGTGCCAGTTGAATGGTGGCACTTTTCAGTCAGCTTCCTTTACTGGAGAAGAACGCCAAGCACAAGCCATAGCCCTGCACTGTGCCTTGCAGCTGTATTTTAAAACAGATGCCACTGCTTGGTGGAAAAAGGGCACTGTCTTGGCACAAAGTTTTGTAAATAGTGCTGAAAGTCCGAGGCAGAAGCAGGAAGCGGTGTTGCTAGCTGCAAAAATATATGGTGATGGAGGTCAGCACCAACAGGCGCTCGAACTTTTATCTCCCTACACTGGAGGACAAGATGCCCTTTCTTTGTCCTGCCGTTTTCTCCGCTGTGAATTGTTAACCTCCTTGGGAAGGTTGGATGAAGCTATTCAAGCCTATGGTGAACTTGCAGAAATTTGTGGAAGCTTTCATGATGGGCAGCAAAGTCAAGAGGTGGAAGCCCTAGGAGATAGGGCTTCCTATCGTCAGGGAGAACTTTTGTATTCTTTGGGAAAAAATCGCGAAGCAGCTTCGGCCTTTGCCTTATATCGCCGTCACTATCCTGCTGGAAGTTACCGAGATGCAGCCTTATACTTTAATGGAGAAGCCCTGGAAAAAGAAGGTGAAACGCACCAAGCAATTTTACAGCATGAAACTCTGTTGAAGCAGCATCCTTCCAGTCCCTATGTTTTTAGCTCCATGGTGGGGCTTGTGGATTTGTACAAAAAAACGGGGGAGTATGACCGTGGGCTTGCAGTGGGAAATCATGTTTTAAGCCAATTTCCTCAGCAGGCCCAAGAAGTAAACATCCAGGGAAAAATGGCAGAGCTCCGTTTTTTGTCCCAAGGAATGGAGCTGAATCACGCCGCCTTGTTGGCAGAATTTCAGCACGCTGGAAAGACGGGAACGGTTGCAGGACGAAAACTGGGGCTAGAACTGGCTCATTTTTACGTCAATGATTTTGATGGCACTGATGAGGGGGAAATGCTTTTGCTTCAGATCCTAGAACAGTGTGGTGTTGGAGAAGAAGCGGTGGCTGCAGGAGCTACATCACTTTTAGGTGATTTATATCGGAGCCAGAATCGATATCAGGAGGCTGCAGGCTATTTTTTGCAGGCGGCTCAATCCTATCTTGCCATGGGAGATTTACATGAAGAAGCTGCCTCTGCACTATATCGTGGGGCAGAAAGCTTTGATGCAGCAGGAATGACAGCTGACTCTCGGGCGGTGGCTCATCGGTTGGCTGCATTGTTCCCAAAATCTCCCTGGACTCGGGCTGCAAAAATCTTTTTGTAGGAGGATTCTGTGAAACAGTTATCTCTTTTGTTGCTGCTGGGTGCTTTGCTTTTTTGTGGCCCCTTGCATGCTCAAGATTCGCAAACTGCTGTTCAACCTCCTGAAAAAGACACACAAGATACGAAATCGGAGTATCTTGATACCCTCTATCTTCCAGAGCTTACCACGGTTATTAGTGGTGATTCTTGGATGGTGACAGAGGAGGCTCTGCCCCAGTATTCCTTGGAGCTTCCAGAAAGTCCCACGGAAGAAGAGGCTGTGGTGGAGCTGGTGAAAGTGGAACTCCCTCCTGATGTTCCTCCCGCTGTGGTGGAATTAGCCACTCATAAGGAAGAAAAACAGTTCTTTGTACAAGGCTTTATTGAGCCAGCTTGGCCACTAGCTTTAGATACGAGATTTTCTGTTGCCACTGCTGAACCTGAGTCATTTTTCTTAGACTTTGGCTATAAGGCGATAGGTGGATATGGACTTGAGCAGGCTGAAGAAGGTTTTTTCCATAACAAGAGCTTTCTGCAGGTGGGAAAATCATTTGCTCCAGGGAAGTTGAATCTGAAAATCCAAGGAAACTACAAGTCCTTGGACAATGGTCTCCAAGGTCACAGCCTTTTGTTTGACGATATTAACCGACGTGGAGCTGGGGCCCAGGTTCAGTTGGAACTCCCTTTGGGTTCTGGATTTGCCATGGCCGGGGGCCTTCCTGTGGACTGGTATAATCGCTATGCAGGTTTTTCCAACACCGTGGGTAGGGCAGAGGAAAATGGTGCTGTGGCAGTTTCTATTTTGAACCTTGCTCCCTGGCTTGCTTTCAATTGGAAGAGTGGTAGCTGGAGTGGGGGAGACACCAAAGACTTCCCCACGACTCATGAATTTTCTGCTCAATTATTGATGGATTGGAGCTATTATGCCAGCCTTAACCCAGAAATTAGTGTCTCGCAAAATCGTGGTGGCTTTGGCCTTTCTGGCTCTTGGTTGTGGAATTCCACCTTGGAAGTGATGGCTAATTTGGGGTTGGTGTATGTCCCTTCTGGTTCTGGCCAAGATTCTACCAAGTTTCTCATGCCCTTTAGCCTTGGAGCATCCTGGAACTGGGCTCATTCAGAAACAATACCTTGGCATTTTCTTGGAAAACTCCCTAAAATCGAGACTACTGGTATGAAATTTGCGGTGGAAGGTGGCCTTGATTCCCGCCACCGTAATTTCTATCAGCTGGAGGAAATGGAGCCCTTCGTAAATTTTTCTCCCAAAGATTTGATTGCTTATGGGGAAGAAAGTGATTGGTTTTTTCGAGCATGCTCCCAATTTCCCCTTTTTCCTGAGGAAGCTCTTGAACCAAGTTTTTTTCAGAAAATGCTCCTTGATTTGAGCTTGGAATATAGACAATCAGCCTTTGGCAACAATGTGCTTACGGGAAATTATGATGTAGAGTTGAATGGGTGGACTGGTCTTTTTCCCGCTGAAATCCAAGCCCAGAAGAAGCTTTCTACAGAAATAGCTGTAACATTGGCTGTATCAAATTTTTTATTTAGAGCAGGCTGGAACAGTCAGTGGTTAGATCATCCTGTGTATGAAGCACCTCAAAGGATTTTTCTTTTGGGACGGTATGATTCATCTGTCCATCCTTGGGGTGGAATTCTGCAATGTGAGTTGCCATTTAAGGGCCCAGATTCCCTTCCTTTGTTACAAGGTCAGGTGTATTATAAGCCAGCAGAAAATCTTCAGTTGGCCCTGAGCCTGAAGGATATACTCAAGCTTTTTTCTGGGAGACAGCGTGTTTTTGTGGAACCATATATGAAAGAAGCTGGTTCTGTATCCCTTTCCCTGCAATTTAATTTTTAGGAGTGTGTATGATTGAATTGATACAAAGTGGTGGTTTGTTAATGATTCCCCTTGGCCTTTGTGCCTTGCTAGCTACCTTTATCATAATCGAACGAGCCTTCTATTATGCTCGAATTAAAAAGAAGGATGATTTATTTTTAGACAGGCTCCTTTCCCTCATTAGTAGTTGCCGTTTTGAAGAAGCACTTTCTTGGTGCAATAGCGTAAAAACTCCCGCAGCACAAGTGGCAGCAAAGGCCGTGTTACTCCGCCACATGCCAGAGCATGATGTTCGGGAATTGGTGGAGGTAGAGCTGGACAAACAACTACCTCGTCTTGACCGATTCCTCACTGCCTTGGGAACTATTGCCAACGTGTCTACCTTGCTGGGATTGCTGGGAACAGTTACTGGTAATATTCAAGCCTTTGGTGTGCTAGGGGGTGGCCAGTCCATGGGAAATCCTGCTCTTTTGGCTGGCTCAATTTCAGAAGCCTTGATAACGACTGCCGCTGGTTTGTGTATTTCCATTCCAGCTGTCATCTTTCACAATTATTTTGTGTCCATAGTGAGAAAACGGATTGCAACTATGGAAGCCATTGCCTCCTCCGTAGTGATTCAAGTGTGTGGGCGCAATCTTGTGGGAAAGGGCTTATGAAAAATCAATCTTCCTCTTCAGCTGCATCAGGAAGGAGTCTTTCCAAAAGAGCTGCTTCTAGAAAAATGATTTCTATTGACATGATTCCCATGATTGATATCGTTTTTCAGCTGATTCTCTTTTTCTTGGTGTCCACCACCTTTGCCTTGTTGCCGGGGATTACGGTGCAGCTTCCTGAGTCCTCCACCGCAGAAGGAGGGGAAACACGGGGCTTAATTATTACCCTCAGTGCCCAAGGTGACATTTGGTTTAATGACAAGGCAGTAACCATGGAACAATTGAATCAAGAGCTGGTACATTTTGACACGGAATCAATACCTCGGAATCAGTATCCTATTCAGCTGGAAGCAGATGCCCTTGTGACAAATGGTACTATTGTGCAGCTCTTTGACCTTTTGAGAAAAAATGGTTTTGCTGCAGTCAATTTACGGACGGTACAGGAATAGTGGCACAAAAAGTAGCAGACGGAACGAAAAAAAAGTCTCCTGAATCAGAGGCTCAAATCATGGCCTTGATTCTCACTGTCATGGTGTGGTTGGTGGTGGCGGCTTTTATTATCCTGTTTCCAGGGAAGATTTTACAAAATCAAGAACCTCAAGTATATCAAGATATTTCTCTTCGGCTGTCTGCTGTTGATGGAAACTCCTTTACGTCAGTTGCATCTGCTCCCTCCAGTGAAGTGGCTCCCTTGGAAGAAGTTGTATCAGAAGCAGCTGTATCAGCCCTGTCAGAAGAAAGGATGGCTTCTGTGGAGCCAGAAGTAAAGGCCCCACTTCCTGTGTCTGAAACTCCAGCTGGAATTCCAGCTGGAACTCCCAAGCCAGTGGAAGGAGCCCCTGTGAAAAAGACTCCTTCTGTAAAGCCAGTGGAAGGAGCTCCTGTGAAAAAGCCAGCTTCCGCAAAGCCAGTGGAAGGAACTTCAGTGGAAAAGACTCCTCCCTCCAAGCCTCTGGAAACTGCTCCAGTACAAAAGCCTGCTATGTCTCCTGCTGAACCAGTTGCTTCTCAAAGCCCTTCCGCCCCGCCTGTAGAACCAGTGGACATTGAAGCCATGGATGATGCGGCTTGGGAAGCTCTCTTTGAAGAAAAGGGGAGCAGAAGCTACAATACCACTCCATCTCCTGCCGTTTCTCCAACTTCATCCCCCGCTACCTCCTCCAATCTTTCTGGTGTGGCTGGCTCAGTAGAAAAAGATGCTACTTTGTCTCACGAAAGTGAAAAAAATCAATCTTCTGCTTCTGGTTTAAGCCAAGAGACTGCCGCTGCCTTGGAGCGAATAACTTCTTTGGCAGAAGGTGGATTGGGGCTGGCTTCCACTGGTGAAACGACAGCAATTACTCAATCCGCCGGAACAACAGTTTTTCAATCTGCCGGAACAATAGCATCTCAATCCGCCGGAACTGCAATTACTCAATCCGCCGGAACTGCCCAACCTTCCACAACAGGTACCGACATGAATCTAGTGGGTGGTGGAAGCCGTCGTCTACTGGAGCCCAAGGAGCCAGTAATTGTCATTTCTGAAAAAAATCAGTCCCTCATCATGGGTACAATAGAAGTTGCCATCACCTTTGAAATCACTCCAGAAGGATTAGTTCTTCCAAGCTCCATTAAAATAAGTCCAGAATCCCTTGTTCATGGGCAAGTTCAGGCAGAAATAAAAAGTCAGATTGAAAAATGGCGTTTTCAAGTTGCCCAAGGTTCTGGACAGGTTCGCTTTAAATGTAATATAATAAAAAAATGACCAGTGGCATCAAAGCAGTTGCCTTTGACATTGATGGAACCTTGTATCCAAGTTGGCGGCTGTACATTCGCATTATCCCATACGTACTAAAGAATCTTCGTTTTTTTCTCAAATATAGCAAGGTTCGTTCTATCCTCCATAGAACGGCTCCTTCTGGGGATTTTTATGAATATCAAGCTCGTCTCCTTGCCTTGGAGTTGGGGGTAAGCAATGAGGTGGCCCGAGACATGATAGAAACGATTGTGTACAAGGGAATGATGCCCTATCTCAAGGCGGTAAAACCCTACCGTCATATCAAAGAAACTATTCAAGCTTTTAAAGATAAGGGATACAAGTTGGCGATTCTGTCAGATTTTCCACCAGAGCAAAAAGGTGATATTTGGGGGACACGGGAATTGTTCGATGTGATTCGTGGGTCAGAGGAGCTTGGAGCACTTAAGCCTTCAAAATATACCTTCGGAAGTCTTGCTCTGGAATTGGACTTACCGGCGGAAGCCATTCTCTATGTTGGAAATAGTATTACCTCCGATGTGGAAGGGGCTAAGAATGCAGGAATGAAGGCGGCCTATATAATGCCGTTTTGGCGTAGCTTGTTTCATTTGCCGTTAAAATCAGCAGATATTTCTTTTAGAAGCTATCGCCAATTAGAAAAAAGTGTGTTAAACTAGTAAGAAGCTTTTGGGTGGGGAATAATATATGTCTATTATTGGAATACTTGTAGCTATTGGTATTTCGTCTGTCTTTTCACTGGTACTCCGTCATATGGACAGAGACAATCGTTCTTTGGATAAGGTCAAGAAATATATCGGCATACAGAAAGAAGATCTTGATACAAAATTTAACGATCAAATGGCTCGTCTTAAAAATGAGTACAATGAGGTAGAGGTAAAACAAATTCAAGCCAATGCAACGGTACGAAATCTACAAGATAAAATTGGCGAATTTGATCACTTAACCCAAGAATTTGATTCTCGTATTCAGGCTGTAGATGTTATCAACAATAAAATTACTGCCTACGACAATACCTTGAAACAGTTGGTAGAAATGACTGCCAATCTGGAAGAAAATATGCGTCGTGTTGGCTCAGAAACAGCTATTGTAGATAAGCTTGAAAAGCAAATGCATCAATATCAGAAAAATGTGGCTACCTTGGAAGGCCGTGTTTCAAAGCTCGTTGCAGATTTTGCTGAAGAAAATGGAAAGCAGCTGAAGCAAATGGGTGCTGAGCTTCTCAAGAGATTTAATGCACAGGTGCAAGAACTAGAAAGTTCCACCGAAGCTTCTGTTACAAAAAATCAGGAGATTTTGCTCAATATTACAAATAGCGTGGCAGAAATTTATTCCAATGCTGCTCAAAAAGCCCAGGATTTGGAAGATCAATCCTTTATCCACTTGCAAGATAGAACCCAGGAAAATATTGTTCAGCTCCAGCGTGCTTTTGACAATGCCATAGAAAAGTTGCAAGAAGACACTGCAAATCGAGTAGAAAATCTTCAGGAATATCTTTCTTCTCAAATTGCAAGTCTCCATGGTGAATTGGATGAACGGGCAGCTGCTGTGGAACGGCTTTCCAGTCAGCTTGCAGAGGAAAATTCTGGTAATAGCAAAATTTTAGCCCTTGTCCAGAATAAAATTTCAGAGCGAGTAGAAGCACTTGAAGATGAATATGCTCAAGCCTATCAAAGGGCCATGGCAGAAGTCAATGATAAGGAAAGCTCTGCACTGCAATCTTTCGAAGCTCTCTCTACGCAGAATACTGAAAATCTTCAAAACGATATTGAAGATAAATTGGAGCAGTTGCAGCAGGTATTTGAAGCTGGAATTTTGCAGCTTCGTAGCCAGTTGGAATCTCAGATGCAGCAGGTGGAAGATTCTTCCCGTAGTTCTGTGGAAACAATTCATTCTCTTCTTAAAGATGAAATTACTGGTTTCCAGGATGAATCTCAGAATCGGTTGGAAAGCATTCAGTCTTCAGTGTATGGAGAAATTGCTCATTTACAGGATGATTCCCAGAATCGATTGGAAAATATTGCGTCTTCAATCCATACAAAGATTGTCAACCTACAGGATGACTCAAATAATCGACTGGAAAATATCCAATCAAATCTTATCCAAGAAATTGAGGATATTGAAAATCAAACTGATAATAAGCTGGAAAACATTCGGTCTGCCCTTTCTCAAGAAATTGCCCAGTTCCAGGAAGATGCTCAAAATAAGTTGCAAGAGATTCAATCCACCGTTACCGATGATGTGGCTGATTTCCAAAGCAGAATAGAAGAGCGATTGGCATTGGCAACTTCCAATCTTGATGAAAAAGCAACCCAAACAGAAGAAGTTGTTCGTCAGATGGAGGCCTTAGCGCAACATAATCATCAGTTGGTAGAAAACTTAGCTGAAGCAAACCAGACTCGCATGACTCAGTTGGAAGACAGGTATCGAAGTCTATATGATGAGGCCATGAACTTCGCTCTGGAAAAGGAGCGCTCTGCCTTTGCTGAGTTTGAAACTCGTTCTCAGCAAGATATGGATAAGTTGGAAGCTGCAGCCCGCAGTCAGCTTGAATCCTTGAAAAATCATTTTGATTCAGATTTTACTCAGCTGGAAACCATGGCCAGTGGACGGTACAACGAAATCCAAGGAGACATGGAAAATCGCTTCCAGCAGTTGGAGGATTTGGCCAATAGTCGCTACGACACCATCCAACGTGACACCGAAGACCGCTTTGCCCAGTTGGAAGATATGGCCAGCGGACGGTATAACGAAATCCACGGAGATATGGAAAAACGTTTCCAACAGTTGGAGAATTTAGCCAGCAATCGCTACGATAGTATTTATCAGAATACCGAAGACCGCTTTACTGGTCTGGAAAACATGTCTAGTGGACGGTACAACGAAATCCAAGGGGATGTGGAAAATCGCTTGCGGGAGTTGGAGGATTTTGCCAACAGTCGTTACGACACCATCCAGAATGACACAGAAAATCGCTTCCAGCAGTTGGAGGATTTGGCCAATAATCGTTATGATACCATTCGTCATGATACAGAAGATCGTTTTGCTCAGCTGGAAGACATGGCCAGCGGACGATACAACGAAATTCAGGGGGATGTGGAAAATCGCTTGCGGGAATTAGAGGATTTGGCCAACAATCGCTACGATACCATCCAGCATGATACCGAAGACCGTTTTGCTCAGCTAGAAAGCATGTCTAGCGGACGATACAACGAAATTCAGGGGGATGTGGAAAATCGCTTCCAGCAGTTGGAGGATTTAGCCAACAGTCGCTACGACACCATCCAACATGACACCGAAGACCGTTTTGCTCAGCTGGAAGATATGGCTAACGGACGGTACAACGAAATCCAGGGGGATGTGGAAAATCGCTTCCAGCAGTTGGAGGATTTAGCCAACAATCGTTACGACACCATCCAGCGGTTTACTGAATCCAAGGCTCAGGAAATACAAAGTCTTACTGCATCACGATTTAATACCATTCAGGAAGATTTGGACAATCGTGTGGAAACGATTACACGTAACACCGAAGATTCTTTGCATCGAACTCGTGAACTTGTTTCCCAGAATGCAGGCTCCGTGCAGGAAAGCCTTTTGTCAGAGATTGTGGGTATTCGTGGCGATCTGAGTAGTCGTATCCAAGAGGCAGAGGAGCAGCTTACTGCCGCTACCTTAGCTGCCGAAAAGACTTCTCGTGACACCATGGAAAAGAGCCAGCGTCTGGAAGACTTGCAGAATCAGTTGCACCTACGGTCTCAGGAATTGGAGGCCCAGTACAATGCAGCCTACCAAGAAGCCCTGTCCAAGGCTCGGCAACGTCAGGAAGAAATTATTGACCAAGTTCGTCATGCCATCTTGGAAGAAGCAACTCGTATTCAGCAGGAATCTGATCATCAGATTGTCCAGATGCGAGCCGATTTTGAAGCTCGAGTCATTGAGTATCGCCAAGAAGGTGAGCAGCGAATAGAAGATTTCCGTCTCCAGGTAACCAATAGCATTGATTCCATGGAAAATGAAATTAACAATTCTGTAAATGGAATTCAAGACAATCTTGCCACACGTGTTACGGCTGCCCAAACAGCCCTCACTGCAGCTGCCCTAAAGGCAGAGGCTGCGGCTCAAAAGGCCGATGAAAGCAATCGTCATGTGGATGCAATGCAGAATCAGTTGGAGGAAAATACTCGTTTCCTTGAGGAAAAATATGAAGAAGCCTATGCTCATGCCCTGAAAACAGCACAAGAAAAGGAATCTGAAACAATTGAGCGATTCCATTCCGACTTTAGCCAAAGTCTTGCTGAAATTCGGGATGAACTGGATGCCCAGTTGTCAGAAATCAGAGGCACCTTGGATACTGATTTGGCTGATTGTAAGGAGGAGTTGGAGCGAAACAAGCAAGCTGTTACCGACACCGTATTCCAGCTGGATACACAAGTGCGTGATGACTTAGAGCGGCTACAAAATCTTTTGGAAACAGGCTTTTCTCAGTGTCATCAGGATGTGGATGCTCGTGCAGCCCTTATCCAGGAAAAGATTCAGGCTATGGAGCAGCAGGTGGAGGATACCGCTTCTACCTTTGCCACCACCTTGGATGAGCGAATTAGCCAGCACCAATATGAGGTTGATGAAAAGAGCCAGCAGATTACCGAAAACATCGAAGCTACAGAAAGCCGCATCAATGAAGCTGTTTCAACTCTGTCTGGAAACTTAAAGAATCGGCTGGAAGAATACAAGGCTCAGATGCTGAATACCATCGAAGAAGCTCACACGATTATTAATGCTCGTGATGGTCAGTTGCGACAAGAAATTGAGGAAATTCGGCAGAATCTTGATGCAGAAGTTCTTTCCTTCAGTGCAGACGCACAACGCATTCGTGATGGATTTGAGAACCAAATGGAGCAGTTCCGTGAAGTTGCAGCCCAAGAACAGGATAAAATTCAGGCCAACTTTATGCTTTCTGTTACAGACACAGAAAATCTTTTGAATGCAAGCCTTACTGAAATGAAAGGGCGCCTTGCAGATAGAATTACTGCTGCAGAAGGCCACCTTACCTCAGCTGCCATTACTGCAGAAAATACCGCCAAGGAAACAAACCTCCAGTGCCAGACCTTGGAGCAATTGCAAAATCAATTGCAGGAACGGGCTGCAGAGTTGGAAAGTCGGTATCAACAAGCCTTTGATCAAGCTATGTTGGAAGCTGAAGAAAAAGAAAGAATTGCCTTGTCTCGTTTTGATTCACTTTCAACAGAACGAAATGCCCAGTTCTTGGCTTCATCTGAAGAAACCTTGGAAAGTATTCGCAGTCAACTAGAAGAAACTATTCAAGAATTGCAGGATTATCTGAAAGAAACAAAGGATGATGCCACCACCACCATTTCCAGCTTGGAAGAGCAGGTTCAGGATTTTGATTCTCAGCTACATCGTCAGCTCGATGAAATTCAGGGAACCGTTAGCGAATTCCAGTCAAAAAGTACTGATCGAGCCCAAGAACATGCTGATTTGGTTCAACATCTGGTGGATCAAAGTCGGAATGAATTCAATGAGCAGCTGGAAACTCTTAAACAGGAAGTAGAAGATAAACTTGCTACTGTTATGGGAGAGACACAGCTTTCTTGCGATACTAGTTCCAGCAATATCACCATGAGACTGGAGCAGCTGGAAACTGAAGTACAAGATAAGATTGATTGGTTGAAAAGAAATACACAGGAAAATTGTGATGAAACTTCAACTGAATCATATCAGCGTATTCAGGATTTGCAGCAAAATCTTGAAAGTCGCATCAGTCAATTGAAGCAAGAAACTCAAGATGATTATAGCCTCTATGACGCTCAGTTTACAGAAAAGCTGGAATCATTGCAGGATAAGGTTGATGAGAAACTTGATTCAGTTTGGAATAGAGCTCAGTATGTGTGTGATGACAGAAGTAATCACGTTTTGTCTATTGTAGAAGATTTCCGCCTTCAGTTGGGAGACAAGGTTTCTCAGTTGTGGTCTGACGTACAGATTACTTGTAACAATCGAGATAATCAGTACACCAGTCGTCTGGATGATTTACAAAAGCGGGTTCAAGAATATTCTGAACAAGTTTGGAATGATGCCCAGCAGCTTTGTGATGATAGAAGTGCTCATCTCACCAACCAAGTAGAAGAATTTCAGCAGCAGGTAGAAGGACAGGTTGGAGATTTCCAGCGACAGGTAGAAAGCCAGGTACAAGATATTCGGCAGCAAGTGGAAGACCAGGTGGATGGCTTGCAGCAGCAAGTTGACCAACGGCTTGATCAAGTTTGGAGTGATGCTCAGCAGATTTGTGATGATAGAAGTTCACAAATTACTACTCAAGTGAATGACTTGCAGCAACGAGTGGAAAGTCAGGTAGCTCAGGTTTGGAAAGAGGTTCAGGATGTTTGTGAGGACAAGAGTACGAGACTCACCAACCAAGTAGAAGAATTCCAGCAGCAGGTAGAAAATCAGGTAAATGATTTTACTCAGCGTGTTGGAACTCAAATGACAGACCTTGACCAGCGAGTTGAAGGTGGCGTACGTGGCTTGACCCAACAGCTTGAAGTACAGGTAGAAGATCTGAGACAGCAGGTAGAAGGTCAGGTAGAGGACCTGCAACAGCAAGTTGACCAACGGCTCCACCAGGTTTGGAGTGATGCTCAGCAGATTTGTGATGATAGAGGTAATCACGTTTCAGCCATTGTTGAAGAATTCCGAGTGCAGTTAAGCGATAGGGTTTCTCAGTTGTGGTCTGATATGCAAGTTACCTGTAACGATAGAAACAATTATTATACCGATCGCTTGAATAGTTTGCAGAGTCAAGTAGATGAATATTCTGAACAAATCTGGAGTGATGCTCAAAAAATTTGTGATGATAGAAGTTCACAAATTACTACTCAAGTAAATGACTTGCAAGAACGAGTGGAAAGTCAGGTCGCCTTGGTTTGGAATAATGCTCAGCAGATTTGTGATGACAAAAGTGCTAAAATCACCAGCCAAGTAGAAGACCTGCAGCAGCAAGTAGCAAGCAAAGTTGCTCAAGTTTGGAACGATACCCAGCAAATTTGCGATGATAGAAGTACTTCTCTCACTAGCCAGGTAAATGACTTGCAGCAGAAGGTTGAAAGTCAGGTTGCCCAGGTATGGGATGATGCTCAGCGAATTTGTGATGACAAAAGTACCAAAATCACTAACCAGGTAAATGACTTGCAGCAGAAGGTTGAAAGTCAGGTTACCCAGGTATGGGATGATGCCCAACGGATTTGCGATGATAAAAGTACCCAGATCACCAGTCAGGTAAATGACTTGCAGCAGAAGGTTGAAAGTCAGGTTACCCAGGTATGGGATGATGCCCAGCAAATTTGTACTGACAAGAGTCGCCAGATTATCGGACAGGCAACTGACGTGCAGCAGCGGATAGAAAGCCATGTGGAGCAAGTTTGGAATACGGCTCAGCAAGTTGCCAGTGCTCGTTCAAATCAAATTACTGAAAATTTGAATAATCTTGTGAAGGCGGTAGAAGATACAAGATCAAATCTTATGCAAGAGATTAGTGCCCTGACTGCAAGGTGGCAGGAAACTCAATCTACTTCCCATCAACAGGCAGAAGACTTGCAAAAACAGCAGGACAGTACTCAGCAACAGTTGGCAGAGTTTACCGCTTACGTGGAAAAGCGTGTGATTGATTTCGATCAGCAACTGAAAACTTCCATGGATGATATTGTGCAATCCTACGAGCAGCGTAAGGTGGATCTTATTTCCATGTTTAATAGTCAGTTGTCAGATTATAACCAGGAATTGCAATATCGATTTGATCGTTTTGATGCAGCGGGAGCTGATATTGAGTTGATGGACAACACTCTCCATCAAGCTTTGGATTCACTGCAGCGTCAGATTTTGACTCAGTTCAGTGATTTCAATAATCGGCAGAAAGAAGCTCAAGCTCAGTTGGAGTTGTCTGTGAATAATAACTCCAAGCAACTGATAACTCATCTGGAAGAGTTGGAAACTCGTATGGATGAGTTGAGATCTTCTGCTTGGGACAATCTTTCTTCTAAGCTCAAGGATTTCCAGAATACTTTTGAAGAAACATTGAAGGAACGGGGAATTACCCTTGATCAAGATATTGCTTCTTGGAAGGATGCTTTCCAGCAACAGTTGAATGCCTATAAGAGTGATGTTGAACTTCAGCAAAATGAGTTGAAGTCAAATCAAGAGAAACAGATGCAAGACCACATGAATAAGATGGAGCAAAAGTCCAATGATGCCATGGGCTTGCTGGAAAATACTTCTCAGAAGGTGGAAGCTACCTTCAACGGAAAGATGCAGCAATTGGAACAGCAGCTGGATGCTTTTGCCCAGCAGTATGAAAGTCGTCTCCTTGAGGCCCGTAGTACTGTAGCAGAGCAGTTGAAGCAGGACATGGAAAACTTTAGCAGTACTTCCTTAGATCAGCTCAATAATGCCAGAAAGGATATGTCTGACAGGTTGGACTCACTGCAAAGTCAGGCTCAACAAGCAGATGATATTAGTCGTGATACGGTAAATCTCTTATTGTCAAACTTCCAGGATTGGAAGGACAAGATGCTGGTACAGTTTGAGGAAAGTAAGGGCGTCTTTGATAATAAATTCGCTTCTTTGGAGATTGCCGCTGAAGAAAAGTTTGACAATGCTCACAAGGATTTCTTGTCTAATTTGGATGACTTTAACCTACGGTTTACCCAGCACAAGCAGGATATTGATACTCGTATCAAGGAAGTAGCCCAGTCTACTGAGTCAAGCTTGGCAAATCTCCGTACTGATTTCCAGTCCGATGTAAATGCCTTGTCCTCAAAAATCAGTGACCAAAAGAAGAGTTTGGAAGAAAAACTGATGAATTTGAGTTTGAGTGCTAACGAAACCCTGTCCAACTTTGACCAGCGAGCAAAGAGTTTAGTACATGAGTTCAATACAGAATACAATGATGCTCAGCAAAAGAATCAACGTATTTTGAGTGATCAGGTACGGGAAACTGACCGTCAGATTAAAGAATTGCAGTCCATTGCTCAGGATATTCGTGAAAAGAATGAGGCAACCCAAAATGACCTTATCATGAAGCTTCATAATCGTGAAAACGACATGACCTTGCGTTTTGAGGAAATGGACAAGCGGATTAAGCATCTTTCATCTCAGATTCCTCTCATCGAAAATACCAGCGATTTGAAGAACAAGTTGGAAGATGACCTTGCTTCTCTTCAAGGTGAATTGACTAAGCTAGAAGTATTCCGTGCTGATTTGAAAAATCTGGATCAGGAATTCATTCGGTTGGGGCAGCTGGACAAGGATTTGCAATCTAAGGTTCAGCGATTCACTGATGAAAAGGAATATATCCAGCGGCTGGAAGTTGAGTTTGACCAGCTGAAGGAATTGTCCACATCCATGGACTCCAAGATACAGAATCTGCAGCAAATCGATGATAACATGAAGGAACTTGATACTCAGATTCGTAGTTTCCATGATTCCTTGGACATTATCGCTGGTCGCTATGAGCAATTGGAGCAAAAGAACGCGCTTATCGACAGAACCATGACTGACATGGACAAGGCCTACACTCATTTGCAGGACTTGGAAACCAAGTTGGAAGATTGCCGTCGGGAAGTTGATTTAATTCCTGTAAAGATTGAGACTGTGCAGCGGGGAGTAAATAGCTTGGTTGAAAATAATGGTCGCATTAATGAGGCCATGGACAAGCTGAACTCTCTGGATTCAATTTTGAATACGACTCAAGAGCGAATTGACCAAATGCTGAATGTTCAGACTGGTATTGCCCGTACAGAAGAGCGGTTGCAAGAAGTTGCCAAGGTGGCTGATGATAACATCAACCTCTTGCACGAGATTCTCAAGCAGGAGACACCTGACAGTAAGAGTGGAAGTAGCGATTTAACTTCTTTGTCCAAGAAGGAGAACGTAAAGAACTTGACTCGTCGTGGTTGGGATGCTCCTCGAATTGCTACCGCCTTGAAGATGTCTGTTTCTGAGGTTAACTTGATTCTTGACTTCTTTAAGTCAGAAAAATAAACCATAAAAAAAGCCCAGAGAAGGGCCTCCACAGAGGGGCTACTTCCCTGGGCTTTTTTAGTAAAAAAATTGATTAAAATTATTTTGTTAAAAGGCAGGTGGCCCACACTTCCACCGCTTCGCTATTGCCCACTGGCCCGAGCTTTTCCCCTGTTTTTGCCTTAATAAAAACTTGGTCCACATCAACCTGTAGGATTTCACTGATGCTTTTGCGAATGGCCTCTCGGTGGGGCAGGATTTTAGGCTCTTGTATGGCCACTACACAATCAAGATTTACCAGTTTCCAACCAGCTTCGGTAACAAGGCTCCAGGCAGCTTGTAATAGCTGGCGGGAGTCGGCACCCTTCCACTGGGCATCAGATGGAGGGAAAAGTTCTCCAATATCTGACCGTGCGGCGGCACCCAAAAGGGCATCAGTAATGGCGTGGAGCAATACATCTCCGTCGGAGTGGCCTGCTTCTCCCTTGTGGAAAGGAATCATCACGCCTCCCAAAATCAATGTTCGGCCTTCTTCTAGGCGATGCAAGTCGTAGCCAAGTCCAGTACGAAGATTCATGGCCGCCTCCTTTGAGTGAACTTTATCATGGGGGAGATCTCCAGGAAAGGTGATTTTCTTGTTGTCCACAGAACCTGACGTGATTTTTACTGTCCCCACGTATTTCCCCCAAATGGCAGTGTCGTCGGTGGTTTCAAAATTATCTGCGGCGGCCCTTTGGTGGGCTTGGAGCAGGGGCTGGAATCGGAAGCCTTGGGGAGTTTGAATGGCCACCAAGGAGTCGCGTTGTAGGTGTCGGACAATCAAGCCCTGGGGGTCAACTTCTTTTTGAGTGTCTACTGGAGGAATACCACAGGCGGCGGCTCCCTGTTCCAGAGTGGCTGCGACAACTTGTACGATAATCTCTTCTGTTACAAAGGGCCGTGCCCCGTCGTGAATCAAAACAATTTCAGGTTCCCCTGGAGGGACTGCTTGTTCTGTGTGGTGTGTTAGAGCCTGCAATGCCTTGTACACAGACTCTTGACGACTTTCTCCCCCTTCCACAAATAAAAGTTGGGGAGTAGAAACTGATTCTTGAAAAGGTGTTTCCCATAAGGACTTTAGGTTTGGAGAAGTAAAGAGGGCTTCTTTTGCCGCCTGTTCTCCTGCCGAGCCTGAATGAGGTTGAATTGTTACGACAACATGGGTTAATTGGAAGGGGCGGGGAGCATCCACTCTTTTTTGCTGGATTTTTTCCCCTTTATCAGAAAATGTTTGGGGAGCCAAAGCCGATACAAAGGCTTCGGTTGCAGCAGAGAGGACTGTCGCTGAAGGCGAGCCTAAGCTTCGGTATTCTTTTTTCTGGCCTCCCATACGAGTGGAAGAACCTGCAGCAGTAATAACAACTGCCACAGGAATGTGATTAATCTTCATCTCCATCGTCATCATCGTCGTCATCGTCAGCATCGTGAATGAATCTGTCATCATCATCATCGATGTATTCATCATCATAATCAACGCTGCAGGAAATGGAGGATTTCTTTGCAGCCCGAACCAATCCCACAGCCTCCAACTTTGACAAGAGGA
>JAGBXW010000066.1 GCA_017629095.1 Treponema sp.
TATGCCGAGAAGAGATCCGCAACTGCTTCGGCAGAAAAATCATAGTAGGCAGCGCCATCCTTGGAACCAATGCGGAAGCCAGCAGAAAGACTCTTGTCTGCCTTAAGCTCCAATCCCTTGGCAAGCTCTGCCTTTAAAGCGGCCTGAACAGAGGCTTCTACAGCTGCCAAATCCTTAGCAGGGAGCAATACAGAAATATCCTCTGCAGAGGTGTTTGCAGCCCAAGCCTTTACGGCCTCTGGTACTACAGCCTTAAGGGCATCGGCAGAAAGGGCTCCTTCTGTTTGGGCAGACACAATGGCTGCCAACTGGGCATTTACTCCGTCCCGGAAGCTCAAAAGAAGATTACGTCCAGCCTGACGAATTGCGTCTACGCTGGCCTTCTCCATACGGGCTGTTTCGCTCTTACCAGTAGCTACGATGTTTGCAGCCTTGGCTTCGGCATCACTAATTATTGCAGCGGCCTTTTTTTCAGCATCAGCAATAATAGCAGCGGCTGAGCTTTCGGCGGAAGCAACCCCATCCTTCTTGATCTTGTCGATCAGTTCCTGTAATTGAACGTCCATTATGACCTCTCAATAATAATATACATATTCATCAAACAGCCCGAAAGCTGTACAATTTTCTACCAGTCAAAACTATATATCGTAGTAGAGTTAAATACCTTTCCCGCCTGTAGCACACAGGAAGGAAAATCCTCTTTGTTGGGAGAATCGGGATACATCTGAGTTTCCAGACAGAATCCGTCTCGGGGCTGGTAATGGATACCATCCTTACCTAAATCTCCCTTAAGCCAATTGGCGGTATACAATTGCACTCCTGGCAAACTTGTAGTTACCTTCATAGTCCGCCCAGAAAGAGGATCTCGCACCTGGGCAAAGGTAACCATCCAGTTCTCATTGTGGTCAATACAATAACAATGATCATAGCCACGTGTTTCTTGTAATGACGGATCATCAATGTGCTGTCCCAAAGGTTTTTCTGTAGTAAAATCAAAAATTGTATCTTTGACAGGAAGAATAGCTCCTGTGGGAATGCAATTTTCTGATTCCAGATACTGGGAGCAATTTAAAGTTAAAAGATGAGAATTAATGGAACCCTTACTGTGGCCTGCTAGGTTAAAATAGGAATGATTGGTGAGATTGCAGATGGTATCCTGGTCACTTACAACAGAGTAGCCAATTTCTAGATTATTTTCTTTATCAAGGAAATACCTAACGCTGACTCTCATATTTCCAGGCATTCCCTGCTCTCCTGCAGGAGAAATTCGGGAAAAAACCACACCAACACCATCACGAAACTTGATGATTTCAGTCTCTTTCCACAACAACTTATCCCAACGAAGAAAACCTCCATGAAGACAATGCTCTCCATCGTTCTTGTCTAGTTGATATTCTTTTTCGTTAAGGGTAAAGCGTGCATTACTAATTCGATTAGCAAAACGACCGACAATACCACCAAAGGAAGCATCTGAGCAAATGAGGGAATCTAAGGTAGGAGGAGCTAAAACGATGTCGTCTACAACACCTGATTTGGAAGGAACAAGAAGACTGGTAATGACGCACCCATAATCGGTAACTGTAAAAGATATCTTTCCATTAGATACCTTGTACAGGGAAACCTTTGAGCCATCTGAAAGTATTCCGAATTTCTTCTTCTTCACGTCCATAACAATACAATTATACCCTAATTTTGTAATAATGCAATATGTTAACTTAAATAATAAGTTAAATTACAAATATTTAAAAAAAAGGCTGGAGATGAAGTTTCCTCCATGTCCAGCCTTCTTGCACGGCAAGTCGTACCCTAGAATCGTACCTTTTTGCCCGTGTCCTGATACATTTCATCTCTCAAGCTCTTCACTTGCTCATCCTTCAAATAGTCATCAAAGCCCATCATGCGGTCAATAACCCCATTAGGAGTAATTTCTATCATGCGGTTGGCGATGGATGAAATGAACTCGTGGTCATGGCTATTGAACAAAACTACACCAGGAAAATTCACCAAGGCTTCGTTCAAACTGGTGATGGCCTCCAAGTCAAGGTGATTGGTAGGTTCATCAAGAATCAAACAGTTAGCACCACTGAGCATCAGTTTGGAAAGCATACAACGAACCTTCTCTCCTCCAGAAAGCACCTTTACAGGCTTGAGAGATTCGTCGCCACTAAAAAGCATTCGACCCAAAAAGCCACGAACATAGGCATCATCCTGTTCGGGAGAATACTGACGGAGCCACTCGGTAATATTTGCATCGGTGTCAAAGTAAGAAGCATTGTCAATCCCCAAATAGGTGTGACTAATGGTCTGGCCCCAGTAATAGTCACCAGAATCGGCCTTTACATTGCCAGTGATGATATCAAAGAAGGCTGACTTAGACTTGTGCTCCACTCCTACAAAGGCAATTTTGTCCCCACGGTTTACAGTGAGGGAAAAATCCTTTAGCAACTGAATTCCCTCAGAGGTATAATGCAATTTTTCTACCCGCAATACGTTATTACCGATATCACGATCTGGCTTAAAGTTTACGTAGGGGAACTTACGGCTAGTAACGGGCAATTCCTCCAGAGCCAGCTTGTCGTAAATCTTCTTACGGCTGGTGGCCTGACGGCTTTTGGCAGCATTAGAGGCAAAACGAAGGATGAATTCCTTCAAGTCCTTCATTTTTTCTTCACGTTTCTTGGCCTGATCCTTGGCCTGACGCTGCATAATCTGGCTCATCTGGTACCAGAAGTCGTAGTTTCCACTAAAGAGGGAGATTTTTCCGTAGTCAATGTCGCAGATATAGGTGCAGACTGAGTTCAAAAAGTGACGGTCGTGGCTTACAACGATAACAGTGTTGGGGAAGTCCATAAGGAAATCCTCCAGCCAGCTGATGGATTCCAAGTCAAGACCGTTGGTGGGCTCGTCCAACAAGAGAATATCAGGCTCGCCGAAAATTGCCTGAGCCAGCAATACGCGAACCTTGCGGCTTTCGTCCAACTCATTCATCATGCGGTCGTGATATTCTTCCTCCAAGCCAAGACCAGAAAGCATCTGCTCAATCTGGTTTTCTGCTTCCCAGCCTCCCAACTCGCTATACTCACCTTCTAGCTCACTGGCACGAATACCATCTTCCTCGGTAAAGTCTTCTTTAGCATAGATTTCTTCTCTGTCCTTGTGGCACTGATAGAGTTTGGGATGGCCCATCATAACGGTATCTTTTACAGAAAACTCGTCATAGGCAAAGTGATCCTGCTTCAAAACTGCCATTCGCTCACCAGGGGTAATGATAATCTGGCCAGAGTCATGCTCCAGTTCTCCAGAAAGCACCTTCAAAAAGGTGGATTTTCCTGCTCCATTAGCACCGATAATACCATAGCAATTGCCAGGAGTGAACTTGAGATTTACATCCTTAAAAAGTGGTCTGTCTCCAAACTTGAGACTTACATCGCTTACTGTTACCATATCTTGTTATTCCTTATAAAATTACTTGTTATCAGACTTGGAGGATTTTGTTCCACCACCGAAAATTTCCTTCAAACGGGCTAGAAATCCCTTCTTCTGAGGAGCTGGTTGCTCTTGGCTTGCTTGTACCGAAGTAGCAACCTTTGTTCCCTGGGATGAAGCTACTGCCTGCTTTGACTGCTGCTGGCTAGAATTCTGCTTAACTTCTTGCTTTTGTCCGCTGGGCTTTCCCTTGTTTCCACCAGATTGGGAATTGTTTCCGTATTTTTCCTTGTAGACCTTCATTCGCTGGTCAAAGGACAATCCAGAAAGATCCTCGCTCTTCAACTGGCTTCTTTCCTGACGAGAAAAATTCTTTTCTGAAGTGGCAGAAGCCTTGTTGTACTGCTTCTTTTTCTGATAATTGTCCAGCTTGCCAGAGAAATCCCCATCCTTGCTATATTTTTTATCCTTTTGATAGTCACCCTTGTTGTGGGAACCAGATTTTCGACTGTGGCCATCTGCTCCTGAATGTGATTTTCCATTCCGCTGGGAACCATTTCGCCCCCTGTTGCCACCGTCTTTTCCACCACGGCTTCCACGTCGATCTCCGGTGCCACGACCACCTCGGCCACGGCGCCCATCTTCTCCATCCTCTCCGTAGTCACCAGTGCGGATATAGACATCAGCACTCTTGTCTTCTGCCATCATGTCGTCAAAGGCAACGGCAGAGGGAATGGAGTGTCCGAGATACCGCTCAATGGGAACAAGGTTGTACACGTCCTGTTCGCTGCAGAAGGTATAGGCCTTGCCAGACTTACCAGCTCTGGCGGTACGTCCAATGCGATGAACATAATTTTCTGATTCGTTGGGCAGGTCATAGTTTACCACCATGGCCAAATCGTCCACGTCGATTCCACGAGCAGCTACATCCGTGGCCACCAAACACTTGAGGGAACCACTTTTGAAGGAGTCAAGCACTTGAAGCCGCTTTGACTGGGGTAAATCCCCGATGATGAATTCGCTTTCCAAACCATTGAGCTGCAATCGCTTTGCCACCACCTCACAACTTCGCTTGGTATTGCAGAATATGATAACACTTTCTGGCTTTTCTGACTGGAGGATACCCAGTAACAGCTTCATCTTGGCATCGCTAGAAACGTGAAGCAATTGTTGGTCAATTTCTTCCACAGTGATTTGCTTTGACTCAATGGTGATTTCCACGGGATCTTCAGTGTATTCCCAGGCTAGATTCTTTACGTAGGTGTTGAGGGTGGCACTAAAAAGCATGGTTTGCCGCTCTTGAGTCTTGGGAAGCACCTTGATGAGCTTACGAAGGTCGGGATAAAATCCCATGTCAAACATTCGGTCAGCCTCATCTACCACTAAAAAGGCTACCTGGCTTAGGTCCATGGTACCAGATTCTTGCAAGTCGATGACACGACCTGGGGTACCAATGATAATATCAATATTTCCTTTTAACATGGTGGTTTGCTTGTTGTAGCCAACTCCACCGTAAAAACTTCCTGTCTTAAGGCTCGTTCCAGAAATCAAGGTTTTAGCCTCTTCTTCCACCTGTACCGCCAGTTCCCGTGTAGGAACCATAACAAGGGCCTTCTTTCCTGCAACTTCACCACGGGCCAACATTTGCTGAATGATTGAAATTAAAAATGCGGCGGTTTTTCCAGTTCCTGTCTGCGACTGGACGTATAAATCGGCACCATCCAAGGCTGCCTGTAGCACCTGCTCCTGAACTGGGGTGCATTCCACATATCCTGCTGAATCAATTCCCTTCAGCAGAGATTCATGTAATTGTAATTCCGTGAATTTCATACTACTTCTTACTATATACTTTTTTTTGGGCTATGTACATGGATTTTTAAAAAAAATGCAGGCTCAGCAGTGAATCAACCTTCACAACTGAACCTGCACTCCTTAAGATATAACTATCTTCCAAATAATCCTTTTAAGGCATTGGTGGCAGCTTCCTTAGCAGAATCCGTAGCACTCTTTACCGCATCTTGGGCAGCTTGAGTGGCCTTATCTTTTGCTGCATTCACAATAGCATTAAGTCGCTCTTCACCCTCTTTCCGTTTCTTTTCCAATTCAGCTTTATAGGCTTCTAAGCGAGCTTTTTGTTCATCCATACGCACCTTAATGTCATTAAAGTCACCAAACTTTTCTTTCACCTTGGCAGTATTTTCATCCAACAAAGTTTGAGCCTTTGCTGTAACCTGTTCTTTGACCTTGGCCAACTCCTCATTGAACAATTGAGTCAAAATCTGCATGAATCTACGGTCAATGTCGCTATCTACTGCCAAGGCAAGACCACTGGCATTGGAATATCCCAAGGTAACTCCAGCATGAACAGAGGTGAACATAGCAAGGGCCCGACTATACAAATCATAGGCAAAGGCTGGTTCAAAGGCAACGGCAGAAAAAGATACTGGGTCCAGTGTAATGGAGCCACCAACAGAAAATTTTCCTGTCTCATTAGCTGTAATACGAGCATTGAATGCACCTATTCCCTTACCAGTGGGAACTCCTGGAATTGCTTCTTCTTCTGGAACAGTCATGTCAACTGCATAACCAGCACCAGTATAATTCAACTCCACCAAGTCACCAGGACGATTATCTCGCAAGTCAAGGGCACCATAGAAGCTATCACTCATCTGACCATGGCCCACCACACCTGAAATTGAGGTTGGCTTTCCCCACTTAGTCATATCACTACTGATGTCGTTTACATCCAAGGATAAGGAAAAACTTCCATCAGCTCCAGAACCGTGCATCTTCTTTACAAGGAAAGAGGGAATATTATCTGGTCTGTACTCGATTGTTCGTCCTTCATATCGCTGAATTGCAGGTTTTTCCTCTTTTACTTCTTCAACTTTTTCTGGTGCTGCAGCCTTTTTAGCGGCGGACTTGGCAGATAAATCCTGCACATATACCATGGCTTCTTGAAACATTGGATAATATTTTCCAAACAAATCTGCAAGAATCTTCTCAAAGCTGGAAGAAAGAATCTTCATTCCATCTTCCTTGATTGAAAAAGAAGTAATCTTGTTTACTTCCTTGCTGATAAGATTGAAGTCCGATGTAACGGCTTTTTGGGCATTATTCGTCAAGGTTTGCACCTGATTTACATCCCGCTGCAACATGTTCATGGTCTGTTCCGTCTTGTTATACAAGGAAGTGGCACTATCTGTTGCAGACTTTATGGTTGCAATGGCATTTCTAATTTGAGTAGGGTCAGATTGAATACTATTCCAGTTAAAATTAGTTACTGCTTGGCCATCTGCAATCAGTTTGTTTACAGAAGCAGTTAATTCATCTGGAGTAGTTTTCCAACTATCAATTAAAACATTCATCTGTGCTTCAATTTCTTTTACTAACTCTGGAGTAGAAAGCTGGGAATAAAAGTTATTGATGAGGGTTTCAGGATCATATTGGGAAAAAATTTCTGTTACACTATTTTTGACTACTTGGGTTTTTGCCAAGGTGAACTCTGTAACCTTAGTTTTTACCTGCTCTAAACGAGAAGTTTGAGCATAATCTTGAGGCAAGGCACCATCAGTTTCACGATCTGTATTAACGCGAACATCAGTTACACTCATTTCATCTGATACAAACCGCTTTTTTAACAATTCCAGCAGGTCAAAATCAACAGTGAGACCACCAATTTCAAAAAGGTTTTTCATGGTGTTGTTGCGGTTTGTAACTTCAAGCCCCTTGATGGTAAAGTTAGAATCAAGAATTCCTAAATGCAGGTAGGCAATATCCACCTTTGCACCAAAGATTGATTGCATCACCGACTGCAAGCCCTTCTTTATAAGGGGATCTTTAAAAACAAGCACTGCAGACACCATTATCACAAGAACTCCTGCAACAGCAATCAAGGGAATAAATTTTACCCTGGCCTTTTGTTTACGAATTTCCTTGGATAATGTTTTTAGGCGAACAAGTTCCTGTTTGGTAAAAATTCTATCATCAGGAATTGCTACGTACGGTTTCTTAGAACCAGGCACTGGCATAAAATAGGATTGAATAAATTCTTGATCCCTTGGAATATAAATCCGCTTCAGTATTTTTCTTTCAAATTTTTTCTGGGAATATTTTTTCCGTAGCAATTTCGGTAATTTTTTCTTTGGAAAAGTTTTAGGGGGCTTTTTTTTCTTTCCCTTCTTTCCTTGCAGTTCCCTTGTAGTATCAGAAAGTTCCATACTAGGAACTTCAGTTGTGGCATCTTGCACCGCTGGAACAGTCCCAGTTGATTCTTGCAAACCTTGAATTTCATTCAACTGATTTTCATCTTTTTCTATGCTCATCTTTTGATCACTCCTGAAATTTGCTGTGATTTTGAAATGATTTTTTCAACAAGAGGTAGCTTTTTTATTCCTACCCATAATTTAGAAGCAGTAATTTTAGGTGCAATAACGACTCGCCACAATTTTACCATCAGTCGGGAAAGAATATATACAGGGATATATAAAATAAGACCAGCAACTAAACTTCCCATAACCACAGTATTGTTGAACTTTGTAAAGGCCACAAAGGGAATATCCAGCAGTGTTCGATACACAGGTACAGCAGGCTCAAACATCAAAACCTCATACCCAATAGTGTCCAACATCATATCCAAGGGTGCAACACAAAGTGAAACTCCCAGTGTTACCAGAAGATAGACAGCCTTATTTATTCTGATAAAGAAAAACAGTACAAATAAAATGTACCACAGGGCATTATCTTTAGGCACCATTCCCATAATCACCCCCAGAGCCACGCCATGGGCAATCTCTCCTGGATGAGAGTTACTGTTCAAGGATTTGAACAGATTTAACAAATAACCTAACATATAAACTCCTGATTTTATTTAGCCTTTTTTTTTATTTCGAAAGTTTTATCAATTTTCAAAAGAATAATCTTTTAAAAAAAGGGACTGTCTCCTTTTTAGACAGCCCCACATAGTTTACAATTTGCTTAAAGCTCTTTTATAGACTTCAAGGTAGCCTTCAGCAGATGCCTCCCAGCTAAAATCTTGAGCCATGGCACGCTTTTGCATGGCAAGGATATGGTCTTTCTTGTTGTACCAAGCATACACAGCCCACCCCACCGTATCAAAAACACTTTGTGGTGTCAACTCATCAAACATGAATCCCGTTCCCTCACCAGTTTCTTGATTGTAGTTCTGTACTGTATCTGCCAAACCACCAGTTCGTCGCACGATGGGCAAGGTACCGTAGAGCAAAGAATACATCTGGTTTAAGCCACAGGGCTCGTAGCGGGAAGGCATAATGAAGAAATCACTTCCAGCTTCAATTTGGTGGCTCAAAGATTCATCGTAACCAATGTATGCCTTAAAGTTTGGAAGTTTTGACTCCAAAGCTCGCAATTCATCTTCACACCAGCGCTCTCCAGCACCCAAAACCACCACCTGAACCTTCATTTCCGTACAAATCTTGTACATGCTGCCGTAGGTGGGAGCAAAAAGCTCTGCCACACCCTTTTGATCCGCAAGACGAGTAATGATTCCAAACAGGGGAACATCTGGGTCCACAGGTAGTCCCATACGCTCTTGTAAAGCAGCCTTGTCCTTGGCCTTACCCTCAAGGTTTTTCACGCTGTAGTTTTCTGCAATAAAGGTATCTTTGGAAGGATTCCATACATCGGTGTCCACTCCATTCAAAATACCCACCAAATCTTGGCTGCGATGACGCAACAGGGCATCCATACGGAATCCAGATGAAGGAGTTTGAATTTCCTTGGCATAGGTGGGAGACACGGTAGTAAGCATATCTGCAGAAGTAAGGCCTGCTTTCAAAAAGTTGATTCTGTCCCAGTCTTCAAAACCTGCTGCATAGAAAAAGTTCCAATCTAAACCAGTGGCGGGATAATTGTATTTTCCATACACACCTTGATACCCTAAGTTGTGGATGGTAAATACACTTGCAGTCTTTTGGAAGCCATTATGTCGCTGAATAAACCGCAACAGCACGGGAGCGAGAGCTGCAGACCAGTCGTGGGCGTGGATAATGTCTGGATACCAGTCAATCTTGCGACAAAGCTGGAAGGCACCATGGCACAACACAGAGAAACGATAGGGATTGTCGTGAAAATCAGGATCAGCTGGGGTGCCGTAGACACCATCACGGCCAAAGCTCTGCTCATGGTCAATGAAATATACGGGCAAATCCTTTGTACCAGGCATTATTCCCTGATATACCTCTGTCCAGGCCTCAATGTAACCAGCGGGAACACCCATGGGCCCTTCCAAGGGTTCCAAGGTTGAACGGTCAATCTTGTAGTACCGTGGCATTACAATCCGAACATCATGTCCCAACTTGTTCAATACAATGGCCAAAGCAGACACTGCATCTGCCAAACCACCAGTCTTTGCAAAGGGGACCGCTTCAGCTGTTACCATCAAAATCTTCATACAATTCTCCCTTAAAATTATTTTTTCCAGTCAAGCACTGCCTGCCGTAACGAATCTTTACAATTACAAATAGTAGCTTCAGAAGTACAATATGCCATTCTGAACCATCCTTTTAAACCAAATCCAGATCCTGGAGCACAAAGAACTCGATACTTCTTCAAAAAATCGCAGAATTCCTTGTCGTCCGCTTCACCTCCATTCCGGGAAGGAACTTGGCAAAACAAATAAAAAGCTCCTTCTGGTCTAAAATAAGTGATTCCCACCTCATCCAGCACTGCCATCAGCTGGTTACGACGTGTCTCGTAGGAACTGTAATCCACCGTGGCATTCCAACTTTGGGCCACCACCCGCTGAAAAAATGCAGGGGCGTTTACAAAGCCCAAAATCCGTGTGGTAAAGATACAAGCTGCTACCAATTCATTTCCAGAATTGCAGGAAGGATTCACTGCAATATAGCCGATTCGCTCCCCAGGAAGACTCAAATTCTTTGCAAAGGAGGACACCACCACAGCATTATCATACAAGGGAAATACGGGAGCCACCTGCTTGTTGTCATACACAATGTCACGATAGGGCTCATCACAGATGAGATAGGGATATCTGCCTGTTTTTTCCCCATGGTTTCGGAGCACCTGAGCCAATCCAGCAATTTCCTGGGAAGAATATATCTTTCCAGAGGGATTGTTTGGAGCGTTGATGAGAATTGCGGCAGTTTTTGGAGACAAAGCATTTTCAATGGCCTGTAGATCAAGGGAAAAATCCTTGTGGCACGGTACAGTCACCAAGTCCCCCTGATAATTCCCCACGTAATGGCGATATTCAGCAAAGAAGGGAGCAGGAACCAGCACCTGATCACCGGGAGAAAGGATGGCCTTGAACAAACAATTTAACGCACCAGCTGCTCCACAAGCCATAACCACCTGCTCACCGCCAACAGGGACACCTTGCTCCAGAGAAACCTTCTTCCCCATGGCAATACGAGTTTCCATGTAGCCTGCATTAGGCATATAGCCATGGCATCCTTTCTGTTGATTTTGTGCCACAGAGACAATCTCCTGCACCACACCCTCAGGAGGCTCTAAATCGGGATTTCCAATGCTAAAATCATATACCTTATCTTCCCCAAATTCCTTTTTCAGCAAGGCTCCTTCCTCAAACATCTTGCGGATTACGGAAGCATCCTTACTATTCATCAGTTCCTTGATATGGGGTGCTATTGCCATAAAAAATCCTTAGTAAAATTCATTACAGATTTCAATAAAATTAAATCCTGTTAAAAAATTATATCACAGTTTTTTAAAATTTTGCAATGTTTTTGTTTACATGGAACCTTTCTTCGTTTATACTTGCCAAATTACGAAATTGCAGCAAAATAGCTTCAGTGATTTTTGAGAATATATTTTATTTGTAACTCAGAGAGCCTTTGTGTATTTTCATTATGTCACGATATGAATCATGATTATGGAGGTTTACCATGAGAAAAAACGCAGTGATATCAATTTTATTTCTTTTTGCTATCTGTACACTTTCTGCCCAAGTTTTCAATAATAAACTTACTGGTGAGGAACAGAAACGCCTTGCCAATGGAGAGTTAATTATCAGAAATATTGGAAAAGCAAAGAATATCAGCATCAATGGAGTGAATTCCGCTTTAAATAAAACCATTGATTCCATTGAAGAATTGAATCCCAACTACCTTGCAGAAGTAATTCGAATGGTTCCCTACGCTGGTAATGAAGAGTTGCTAGAAAAATTACGTCCCATTATTTTGAATGTGGAAGATTATGTAGGAATCCCCTACTATTCTGAACGTCATGAAACATATTATGATTTGTACTCCTCTGTGGAAATCAAGAATTTTGAGGACAACGGCAGTACCGCAAAACTCAATGCCATTATGGAAATGTCCCCCTTTGGTGGAATTGACACTGATATTTCCCTAGTAACTGATGCTGAATCCCTCTATTACGAGAACACCAACTTAAACAATTTGAAATACCATGATGGAATCACCGTAGTAAAAGACAAGTGCATGAAGTCCATCGTTACAGTATTCCGTTCTGGGGATTCATGGGTTTTGTATGGTATTGGCGGAGTTAAGGCTCCGAGCATTTTCTTCCTTCGTGACAGAGTGGAAACATCATTTATGAACCGTATCAAAACAATGTGCAGCTATTTCTTTGAACAACTGTAATTGTAGGAGTTGATGGAGGTATACCATGAGGAATCTAGTTCATGTTTCAGCAGAAATTGGCACTTCCCACGGCGGTTCACTGGAAAAAGCATATCAATTGATAGATGCTGCGGCGGAAGCAGGAGCTGACTCTGTAAAGTTCCAGTGGGTTTATGCCCATGAAATCCTCCATCCCAACACTGGGTTGGTACAGTTGCCAGGAGGAGCAATCCCCCTATACGAAAGATTCCAGCAACTGGAAGTGCCTGCCTCATTTTTTCAACAGGTACAAGAGTATGCAAGAAGCAAGGGCTGCCAATTTGTTTGTTCTCCCTTTGGTCTCAAAAGCTTAGAGGAATTGGTAGCACTTAATCCCGATGCCATCAAAATTGCTTCTCCTGAACTGAACCACCAGCCCTTATTACAGCGATTGGCACAAATCCGCCAAGCACAACGTGCACAGGGCCAAGTCCCAGTACCTGTCATTATTTCTTCTGGAGTCTCCACTCTAGCAGATATTGAACAAGCACTGGAAATTCTTTCAGACTATGGAGAAGGCAATCTACAAGGAGTTACCTTACTTCACTGCATTACCTCATATCCAGCACCAGAAGAAGAGTACAACCTACAAATTTTACAACATCTAGCAGGAATCTTTGGGGTGGAAGTTGGTGTTAGTGACCATAGCCTTGATCCCCACCTCGTTCCAGTGCTGGCCACGGCCTGCGGGGCACGGTTCATAGAAAAGCATATTACCCTTTCTCGCACAACCGACGGCTTAGATGATCCTGTTGCCCTGGAGCCAGCACAATTTGCTTCCATGATACAAAGGGTACGCCAGTGGGAAGCTCCCATCAAGAATTACGGTTGTCAGTGCGGGGCATCTATTATATTAGAAGAACTGGAAGCAGAATATGGGAAAGAACGGGTGCAAGCAGTACTGGGAACAGGCATCAAAAAACTCGCACCAACGGAACGAGCCAACTATGGCCGTACCAACCGCTCCATCCACGTGATGCATGACATGAAGAAAGGAGACTACATTACCCCGGATTCTATTGCAATATTGCGTACAGAAAAAATCTTGGAACCAGGACTTGATCCAAAGTATTTTTCTCAAATCATTGGAGCAAGGCTTTCCCAAGATATCACAGCTGGTCAGGGGCTTCTTTGGCATCATCTTTTGGATGTCCCTACTTCCTGTTAGGGTCTTGAGTCAAGTGAAAGGATAGCATATACTAGAACTATGGCAGAAGGAAGAAAATTACTTGCACAGAATAAAAAAGCTCGATTTAACTACTCCATAGAAGATTCCATTGAATGTGGAATTGTTTTGGAAGGTACCGAAGTAAAGTCCTTTAGGGCTGGTAATATATCATTTCCCGACGCTTTTGCCGAGATTAGGAATGGAGAGGTTTGGGTTCGAGGACTCCACGTGGCAGAATATAGTTTTTCTTCTATATTTAATCACGATCCAGACCGTCCTAAAAAACTGCTTCTCCACCGTGATGAAATCAAACGCCTTGTTCGCAAGGTAGAAGAAAAAGGGTGTACTTTAATTCCCCTAGATTTTTATTTGAAAAATGGCAGAATAAAAGTTAATCTAGGAGTGTGTAGAGGAAAAAAACAATTTGATAAGCGTGCTGATATCCGAGACCGAGATATTAAGCGAGACATGCAGCGGGAGTTCCGCAAGGGATTACAGGGATAAGATGAAAAAATATTCTACACGGCTTGCAGTATATTTTCTCACCATCTTTATGATGTGTAGCCATGTTGTAGCCATTGATGTAGAATTTTACAGTCTCACCTCCACCCACAGCGATTCTAGCAAAATCAAGATGACAGAAGACTTATTCTTCACTCAGCTTCTATCCCTCCCCGAATACCGTGTGGTAGATAAGCGTCCCGTTAGCTACAGTGGTAACACCGACAATCCAAATCAGGATACCATGATTTTTTACGGTGAGCTTCATGAACAAAACAATACCTGGATTTGTACCCTCACGCTGGAACAGCCCCATCTGAACAAAAAATCTCAAGTAACAAGTAACTACGACTCATACTTTAAGATTCTCTCTGATGCAAAATCTTCCATCAGTCAATTATTTTCTAATATTTCTAATTCCTCCTTTGGGGGAACTTCCAGTAGATCAGTTCCTCAGGGGGCAGTTGGAACACCCACCTTTGACAATCTTTCTGGTACTTGGAGTGGTGAATCATCTATAAATAAGATTGTACTTTTACGTGGTGGCCGTGGTTTTGTAATCTTTAACAACGGGGCTTCTATGAATATAACTGTAGAAATAAAAGGATCCACCATCGTTTGCACACAAGCAGCAAAACCAAATGCCTCCTTCTTTCCAGAGCTCCCTCGTGAAGTTGCTTTGGTAGCCGCCATGAATGCCCAACCTATTACTTGGACTATGACACTGGCCAACAATAGCACCCTTACTGGTACAAAGGAAAGTCTTCAAGCCATTATGGTAGCAGGTTCAGCAGTAGGTGCAGAAATGGGTACAAGCCAAGTCACTTGGACTCGGCAGTAAAAGTTATACCAGCAATTCTTGGGGAAGAGTAACATCCCCTTGTCTTATAATTTTACATTTTCCGTTAGGTAATAATTCTACCAAGGTAGAAGGTTGAGCATCAGGAACAAGCCCTTCATCAAAACCAACAATCAGTTCCACCTCACCAAAAAATTCTTCACGAATTGAATCTAAACTTCCAAGAACAGGTTCACCACTACGATTTACACTGGTGGAATAAATGGGAGCACCTACCAATGCAATAACCTTTCGTAGCCAACTATCTCCCGGACAGCGAAAAGCAATGGTTCCCTTTCCCACAGACTCTTTTACAGGAACAATCACAGTTACTGCTCCTGGCCATAGAGAAAATAATTGGGTAGGAATAGCAACATCGGTATAAGTATAGAGATCTTTTGGCTCAGATATTAATTGAATAAAGGGCTTTTCTTCGTTCCGTCCCTTTATAGCCTGAATTCGAGCTTGACTTTGGGGAATGATTCCAGAAAAACCATAGACAGTGTCGGTGGGAATAATACACACCCCACCACCGATAATGCAATCAGCTACACGTTTTTCAGAATCTACTTCCCTGCGGTCAATAATCGTAGTAGTTATAATAAAATCTTTTTCTTTCATAGATAGGTTGTAGTTGATGGGGAATCGTAACTAACAACTCTTAAACCAGCTTCATAAGAAGGTTGAACACGAGACAACTTTACAATACTTTTTGATAAATCCTTCAAGAATAGGAGAATCATCAATAACAGCCCCACGATACAGCCAATAAGTTTTGCAATCCATTCTGGAATAAACTTTATCTCAGTTTGACGCATAACAGTACCAGCATTGTACATGGTTGTATAATACGTAGGTAAGCCAGAAATTTTTACCAAGAGCTCCCCCTCACCTACAAATCCAAGACGGCGGGCATAAGCTGCAATAACTTCCATATCATTTCTCAAGGCAGTATATTCCAAGGTGAGCTCTTCGTTTATTCTTTCTATCTCAACTTTGTTAAGACTGATATTCTGCTTTTGTTCTTTCAATTGTTTCATGGCCCAAATCCCACTTTGTCCACCAAACAAGGAAACAAAAACATACACCAAAGTTCCTACACTAATAGAAACCAATATCTTAGTTTTAGTTTTCAACATATTTAAAGTAATCGGCACGATATGCATTTTTGCCCACCCCGATTCTTTTTTTTAATAAAAAGATATTTCTTTGAAAAAAAATACCGATAATGGAATCGAGATTTTGTATTTATAAGCGGAGACAATATGGCATTTAACTTTGATCAAAAAGAGATGATTGATTGTACCACCAAAGAAACAGACCTAGATAAATATGGTGTGTGGGTCAAAAAACCACCCCATAATATAGAAGAAGCAATAGATGAACCTCTGCAGGAAAGCACTCAACAGGAGGAAATTTTACAAGAATCAGAACTTGAGAATTCTCCAATTGATGAATGGGAATCCTTGGCACGGGAAGAAACAGGAATTATTGATGTAGATTTTCTGGATGATTTTACAAATAATATCACCAAAGAATTAGATAGAATGGAAGAAACTATCCCTACAACAGAAGATGTTGCTGAAGTAGCAGAAATTTCCAGTGCAGAACAGGATTCTGCAGAAAGTACTCCAGATGTTGCAGATGAAGAAATCAGTATTGATGATTTTCTCAATGATACCAATGAGGTGTCTTTGAATGAGTTCCTTGAGGAGTCAGGAGAAATTTCCCTTGATACCTTTATTGACACTCCCCACCAGGAAAAAAATGACATCTTAGAAGAGACTCCCATGGAAATGGAATTAACTTTTGATGATGATTTTTCAATTGTCACCACTCCTGATCCTACAACTCAAATTGATGACACCTCCACTACTGAAGAAATAGATGATTTTGACCAAATGTTTGAAAATATTGTAGATGAGTCTGCTCCCAAAGAAGAAGCAAATTCTGAGCAAACAACTGCAAATCATGAAAAACAAGAATTTGAGTTTGATGAAGTAAATGAATTTGATGATCTGCTTAATGAATTCTCTCAGCCTGCAATAAATGAGCAAAAAGACGAAGGCCCCAAAGATTATAACCTTACCGTTAGTGTAGACGACGAGGATTTATCTCGAACTACCATGTCAGAAATTGCTTCTGAAGAAGATGAAAATGAAAATATTATTTTAGATACTCCTGAAAGAGAAGAAAAAAATAGTAAAAATGAAGAGCCAAGTATTGCTAGATTGCAAATTACAGATTATACTGGTAAAAGTTATAATTCTGATGATTTCGATGTAGATAAAATTATGGCCGAAGTAGAAGATATTGGAGAAAAAACAGAAGAAATTCAGCCTGAACAGTTAGAATCTTCTTGTGAAACTTTCAATAATCAACAGGTACAAGAAGAAACACAGGATTGTACTATGGAAATGACGGAGGAAGCAATGGAATTGAACCAGAATGAAATGGAACAACCAGCCGTATCACCAACAGATGAACTCATTCGTAATATTGCTGGTGAGATAGCCCTGCTTCGAAACGAGATTACAAGTCTCAGAAATGAATTCGAAGCTTTTAAGTGTGGTAAGGTACCCGCTACAGAAGATTCTCCTCTCCAACAAGAAGTCCAGCAGGAAAGTTCTGGTGGTTTTTTTGCTGATGATACAGGCGACGATACTATCGCTTTGTCAGGAGATGAATTATCCAATATCTTTAACACAGCTGATTTTACAGAAGAATCTGTTGACGCAGAAACACAGCTTACTGATGAAGATCCTGATAATGGATTACCTTCCATGGATTTTGATGCAGAAACTCTCGAAGAGCCTGTAATCGAAGATGATTACTTCCAGGATGATGAGGAATTCTCCAGTGAAATTGATGTTCCCACAGGAATTGTGGCTCAGCAAGAACAGATTTTTGAAGAAATAGAGCTGGAAGAAGAAGATCAGGGAACAGAAGAAATCTTTGGAGAAGATGATTCTACAGAAACAGATACCCTTGAAGAAAGTTTTGACGTAACAAAAGAGCAGTTAGAAGAATACACAAACGAAGATGAAGTAAACAGTTCTACAGAAGAAATTACAGAAGAGTTTGTAGAGCCTGCACTTGACTCTGATTCAGAGATTTTTGAAGAAGAAATTACTGAACCTGTTGTAGAAGAGTTTGTGGAGCCTGTTGCAGAAGAGTTTGTAGAGGAAATTACAGATGAACCTGTAGAATCTGTTTTTGAATCAAGCCAGTGGGAAGCACCTGTAGTTGAAGAAATTACAGAAGAAACTGAAGCTGTAGTTGAAGAAGCTACAGAAGAAGTAGAACCTGTAGTTGAAGAAGTTACAGAAGAAACTGAATCTGTTGCAGAAGATACAGCCCAGGAACCTGTAGAGTCTGCCTTTGAGGCAAACCAGTGGGAAGCACCTGCCGTAGAGGAGAATATGGGCTTTGCTGCTGAAGGTGATGAAGTAGAAAGATTCCTTGAAAACGATCCTCTTATCATCGAAGAGCCTGTTGATACTATTTCTATAGCTGAAGAAGAGTTATTGGAGGTATTGTCAGAAAATCCTGTAACAGACAAACTTGAAGAGACTGAAGCAGGTGAAGCAGCAATTCCAGAAGAAACATTTGCAGAAGAACCAAAGACCACCAATATTCCTGATGACTTGAAGCAGGATATTAAGTCTGTTCTCTCCTACATGGATCAGTTGCTGGACAATCTTCCAGAAGATAAAATCGCAGAGTTTGCTCGTTCTGAGCACTTTGAGTTGTACAAGAAACTCTTTACAGAACTTGGATTATAATGGGTTTATTAAGCCACATGGAAGCCATACGTGCTAGGGATTTGCTTTCACAAAACTCTGGCAGTATGGTTAACTCCATAACAAAGAAGAAAATTGCGGATTACCACAGTTTCTCAGAAAGGGCTGCATTAAAACAAAGTGCAGTCCTTGTGCCATTTGGCAGACGTTTTTTTATGCGGTATGAACATGGATTTGATGTTGCATCTATCTTCAAATCCATTTCTTCCGTTGATTTTTGGAACGGAACTATTCCACTCAATCAGCAGTGGCACACTTTTTCGGATAGTGATTTAGAGCCCTTTTACCAACTCTTTTCAACTGGATCTATCCAAAATCTCACAAATTTACATATAAAATCCTTCGTTTTGCTTGCAGACGTGCCGATTCAAGCAATTATGATTGTTCTTGACGACACAATCAATCAAGAACTTATTGATGTAAATATTCCTGAATTAGCAGATTATATTGCAGCAGATATATCAAACCAAGTGACAGCTTTTTCCACACCGATTTTTTCCACTGCACCCTTATTACAAGGTGGAAAGTGTTTTTCTTTGTCAATTAAAGATGCTGTTGCAGAAATTGTAGACGCGCTCCATATTGATACAGAAGCCTTGGATTTATTGTTTCCAGTAGTTTTATCTGAAACTCATAATAGAATCCACCACATTCTTGCTCATAACGATGTAGCCTTCCCTGGTAATGAATTTGATATCACCTTGTTTTTTTCTCAAGCAAGTAATATTGACGCAGATTTATTGCAATTTCAGCTACAAAAATACTTTCTTCCTCTGTTTGGTGATTCTACCTCAAAGATTCTTGTTGAATCAGTCAATTCATAACATCCCGGAGCATTGGGATGAGTAACCTTGAATTGAATGTAGCAAAAACAGGTCAACAAACCTGTACCATCAACGGAATTCGACTCCATTCAGCCTATGATCCTATCAAGGAAGCTCAGAGATTTGTATCAAGCCTTGATATACCTTTTACTCCAAGTCTTATCGTAATAACAGAGCCTGCACTTTCCTATTGTTCCACTTTTCTGAGACAAAGCTATCCCCAAGCTATTTTGGTAGCCATACGGTTCACCCATGATTTTGATGCATATAATCACTTGTGGGATAAGGTTGTATATCACCAAGAACTGATACAATTGCTACAAAGCTATGGTGAAGATATGATTTTAGCCACAGCCTTTTTTTCTTGGCAACCTTCCCAGCAGGTTTTTCCACAAGAATACAATCACTGTTGGCAGCAAATCAGAACCTTAGTGCAAACAAGTAGAGATATTTTGGGAACACGTGCGTATTTTGGCAAGCGGTGGTTAAAAAATACTCTTTCCTTCTGCACTCGATTACAAAATACCAGTACAATAAAAAGCGGATCAGCTCCGGTTCTCTTAGTTGCTTCAGGTCCTTCCCTTAAATCATCCATTCACTTTATACAAAAATACAGGGAAGCAGTTTTTATCATTGCATTGTCATCGGCCTTATCTCCCTTGCTTGCGGTAGGAATAGAACCAGATCTTTGTATTTCCACTGATGGGGGATATTGGGCAAAAAAACATATTGCACCATGTCCTGTTCCCCTTGCCCTTCCTGCAGAAGCAGCCCTTCCTGCTGCCTTATTTGAAAAAAATATTATTCCCCTTACCTACGCAGATGGGCCAGAAGCAGAACTCTTGAATATTTGCAAGATTCCTAGGATGCCAGCTTTTCGGAACGGAACAGTCAGTGGAACAGCCCTTGAACTTGCCTTGTCCATTACCACTGGGCCAGTTTTTGCCTGTGGACTTGACTTGGCTTCTACCATTGGATTTCAGCATTGTCAGCCAAATTGTCTTGAAACAGCAGCTGAAACAAAGGATTGTAGGCTTGCACCAAAAGAAACAAGATTGTATCCCCCACAATTGCCTTCCCAGTCCTTGCAAATATACGCCCAGTGGTTTGCAAGCCAAAGTAATCGATTCAAAGACAGATTTTATCGTTTATCTGATTCTAGCTATCAATTTTCCAACAAACTTGGAACCATAAAGGATATTCATTGGGAAGATTTTAGCTCCATGCTTAAAAAATTGCAGTTACAGGCAAAAAACAAGAAGCTTATTCATCCTGAAATCCTTTGTCAGACAGTTCCTCCTCAAAAACAGCGGTATGAAATCTTGCTTAAAACCTTGGAAACATACCAAGTGCAAAAACTTCCAGACCATTGGATTTCCACCCTGTTGCCAGCAGAACAGGCTTTGTTGGCCAGGAGCCTTGAAAAAACAGAGCTGGAAGAAAAAATTACAGAAAAATCAGCCCAATACATGAAGGAAATGATTCACTACCTACAATCCATGGGAGAAAATAAGCTCAATGCTATATAAATCCACCCAAGAAGCAAGAGATGGAACCCGAGTACCAGTTTTTTCCGATGGAAAAACCATGTTCTCCCGTTATGCACCATTAAAAGAAGTAGAAAATTTTGGCTCACAAATCCAGATTGAAGGTGAATTTGGTGGATTTTTTGTGGTGGCAGGCCTTGGAAACGGAATTCACATTCAAGCTTTGCGAAAACGATTTCCTAAAAGCAGGATTTTAATTGTGGAAAAAAGCCTTCATGAGATTCAATGGTTAAAAGATAATTTTGACCTCAGTCACCTGCTTTCCCTTGATACTATTTGGCTTACAACTGTAGCGCAGGCTGCCCAAACCTTTATTCAAATGTACAATCCCCTGCTTCACGGCAATTTCTTCTTTTTACCAGTTCGTTCTTGGTATGACCAGATTCCAGAAGAAGGAGCCACTCTTAAAGCTTCCCTAGAACAGGCTGTAGCTTCCATTGCAGCAGATTATTCCACCCAAGCTCATTTTGGGAAAATTTGGTTTAGAAACTTTTTTTTGAACCTGAAATCCCTAGCAGACACTCCCCCTCAGTTGCAGCTGGAAATTAAAAAAGATACAGCCTTTGTTGCTGCAGCAGGTCCTAGTCTCGACACCTTCATTTCCGACCTACAAAATCCTAATATTCGAGAAAAAATTTATTTGATTGCTACAGATACAGCCTTGCCGCCCCTTTTGCGTCAGGGTATTACTCCAGAAATGACGGTAACCATAGATGGCCAAGGAGCTTCTACAAGGCATTTTTTACAAAACATTCCCAGCTCCATGGTTTTAGCAGCAGATATATCCAGTTCTCCCGACGTTGTGGTGCGATGCAAGAACAATGGCTGCTCCATCTTGTTTTTTCGAAACAAAAATCCCCTGCCACTATTATTCGCCAACTACCTGAAAGAACAGCACGTAAACTCATATTCCTTGCCAGAAATCGATACAGGAAGTGGAACCGTTACCTCTGCAGCAGTAGACATTGCCTATAAACTGGGCTTTTCTCACATACAAGTTGGCGGGGCGGACTTTGCCTATATTCAGGGAAAGCCTTATTGCCGAGGTACCTATTTTGAAGATCAATTCTGCAACAGCTCACACAGAACAGAAACAACTGAACAAAAATATGTTGCATTACAGTATCGCTCAAAAACCATAAAACAAGGGGAAAAAATCAGTACACCTGTGTTAGATGAATATAGAAAATCATTTTTTGAATATATACAGCAGCATGGAAAAGTACGTATTATTACTGACAATAAAACAATTACGCTCCCAAAGAATGATACAAACAAAACATCAAATTTCTCCATTTCTATGATAAAAATTCCAAGTCTTAGTCGAAAAAATTATAATGATTTTGTTGCTTGGTACAAGAACTTACTGGAAAAACAAGACGACTCTGTCATTTCTTCTATTTTGCCACTGTTTAGTTGGTATATTAAAAAAAACAATGATAAATGTGATATTTTTCATATAATGAAACTTGCATACTCTCTAACTGTACGATATACTGAACCTTATGGAAAATAAAGCTATCAAGATTCTTTCTATCTGCCTCGTTGCTTTGTTCACTTTGGCAGTTCTTTTTTTTGCCGTAGGTCTTATTGTTGAATACAAAAAAGCTCCAGGAGTTATTAACTCAACATTAAATCAGTTTACTTCTGATGTTAATATAGCTTCAGAGTACTATACTCCCGGAACACAACAGTTTTCAGATGTTTTACGAGCGAGAATTGCCTCCAATAAAACCATTGCCGTGGTAACCATTGCTCAGGATAACAATGTTATTTTTGCCTATCCCCTATCTTCTCCCTTTATCGTGCAGGGTACCAGTGGTCAACCAACGGTAACAGCATCATCTTCCTTTGTAAAAATTAAAAGCAAAGAAATAGCACTTGGTAACAATAATTATATCATTACAAGTGCACTGTATTCACTACAGCCAACAATAATTTATTCTTACATCAAAATCTCTTTCCTTGTAATTTTAGTAGGAACTCTTATTGCAGGTTTTACTTTGATGTATATGTATCTGTCTGAACAAAAACAAGATAACGGATTTGACGATCTTGGTACAGCAAAGCGATTAAAGAACAGCAAACTTGATTTTCCTGAGGTAGCTCCAAAAGCTTCCACTGATTCAGTAGAAGATGAAGATTTTGAGATGTCAGAGGAAGATAATCAGGATTTTGATGAACACAATTTGCCAGAAGGTGCAATGGATTTTCCTCCAGTAGATGATATGGAATCTACTGAAGATTTTGTTTTTCCCAAAAAAAACGAGTCAATTCAACACACAGCGGTGATGGCTAATGAGTCAAACCTTTCACAATCCATCCCTCAGGAGCATCATTCTGTAGAAGTTGACTTAACTGAAATTGTAGACAATGATCTTGTTGTAGAAGATTTTGATGCCTTGGAACAAGAAATCGAAGCATTTGTTCCAGAGTATGAAAATCCTATAGCTGAAGAACAATTGCCAGCAGAGCATTTTGATATTGACAAGGCATTGCAGGGATATGAGCCACCTTCAAAGATAATCCCAAACTCTCAAATTGCTGCTCCTCAAACTGTAGCATTTACTTCAGAGCCCCAAGTGGGAGCTCCTGAACCAGCCTATGTTGCTGAACCTGAAGTTGCTCCTAATCAAACTGAGGCATTTACTTCAGAGCCCCAAGTGGTAGCTCCTGAACCAGCCTATGTTGCCGAACCTGAAGTTGCTCCTCAAACTGTAGCATTTACTTCAGAGCCCCAAGTGGGAGCTCCTGAACCAGCCTATGTTGCTGAACCTGAAGTTGCTCCTAATCAAACTGAGGCA
>JAGBXW010000067.1 GCA_017629095.1 Treponema sp.
AGAATATTCAATAAGGGAAGACTATGAAAGAATAAGTTCGCTGTTGGAGAAAGCTCCCTGGGGGACATTCCCATTCCATGGGGGTAACTTCTGGCACAGCGGAATACACTTGCAAACAAATGGAGAAAAAATCAAGCCGATACTGAATGGGAAAGTGGTTGCCTATCGAATAAGAGACAAAGACAAGGAGGTGGAATTAAGCGAATCACTTACAGAAGTTGAATACAATACTCTAGACGAAGATTTGAAGCCATACTATGAGAGCTCCCACGACATTCTCTCCAATGTTGTTTTAAAGCTAAAGGAAAAGGGGAGCGCTCCCAGAAAAAAAGTGTCGGACTCCTTCATCTTATTAAAGCATGAGATAAAAAGATGCGATGACCCCTTTGTTTTTTACACACTGTACATGAACTTGGCAGGAGTCCCCGACTCCGAGCGGGAGCACTACCCATGGCTGGGGGACAATCTGAATGCAACGGAGATATGCATCCCTGAACTTGATCAGATAAGCTATATACCAAATGGTTTCAGGAATGACGGAGAGGAATATATCGAATTTGTGTTGTTCTCAGAAACAAAACTGGGCGACTTCCTTGGATCCTGTAAAAAAGGCGGGAAAGTAGAGCTGTTCAAGTCGATACCAACTACAGAGCAACTGCTCATGGGAAAGAAGAAGGAAATGACTTCCACAGAAAAATTTTTGATACCGAAGGAAAGTGATTACATAAAGAAACAGGAGTACTTGAACGGAGAAAACAGGGCGGTGGAGATAGAACTAAAGTCATACAATGGACTTGTCAAAATAGTGGACGGCAATGGTGGCAGGACATTGTGGTGGCTTGCCGCAAGCGACTATTATGAGGACGGGATACAAAGGGATTTCTCCCGTCCATACAAAGAGGGAGTAACACAGGCGGAAGGATTGGAATACATAATAGAACTGCTAAAAAACGGCGAGTTTGTTGCAAAATGTGAGGATGCGTCGTCTAGATACACCACAACAGCAGAGGGGGACTCCATGCCCGAGGAAAAAACAAACATTGTATTCTCGGAAGTTGGCATAGAGAAGAACCCCACCTTCTGGACACTGGAGACGTTGCCCTTCAAGGGGGATGTTGGCAAGGAGGGGAAGGCCGAATGTCATGGCCCCTATATTGTGGTGGAAGTGTACAGGGAGAACCCGCTGCAGCTTGAGTTCTGGGAGATTTTTGAGGAGCAGCACCATGTTGGACTGGAAATAAGGGAGAGAACTATATATAGGGGTGTGCTGTGCGGGCAGGAGGTGGAATGCTACAAGGCCGTGGCTGGAGAGAGCGAGTATTATGTGAGGAAGGATGTGGCTGAGCGCTACCTTGCGGATGCATATGACTTTTCGGAGTGGTTCATCGACCTAACTGAAAAACCTGGGAGGTCGAAGGGTATAATCTGCGACAAAAAGAATGTCTACGAGGGGCTGGAGCTGAAGGAAGAGCTAGAGCGGGTGATACAAGGAAACTACACCCAGGGGGACTTCAAGATTCTACTGGGGTATGACAACTCGTCCGCAGAGCTTAGAAGGATACGGGGCGCATTGAGGAGTGTTGTGTGCAGGCATCCTTTGGAATGGGACGAGAGCCAGTTTACCAGTGAGTCATTTGCAGAGGAGTACAGGATGGTGAACAGGCAGACGGCGGTGCTGTCAAGAGCCCAGGCAAGGAACCTGAGGAAGGCAGCAGCGGACATAGACATCTGGAGGGGAGGGCTGGAAAGGATGTTCGGCAGGAACGAGTTCAACTTCTACCACCCCCTGTACTTCCTGCACTATCTTGACAAGGCCGGCTTCTTGGAGTTCAACCCCTATGCGGGTAAGCGCATCGTACCACACCATCCGAATGTTCAAGATTTCTCCAAACAGCAACACCCTGATCATGTGAATCAGGTGGTAGAGGTAAAGTTCAACCCCGGATTCGTACCGGCAATAAAGAAAACAAAGGCGACAACAAAGGAGGCAAAAATACGGTTTCCAAAAAGATTTTCATATGGAGAATGGAATTGTGCTGATGTGAGTTGGGAATACCATTGCCCATGGTATGCGGCAGAGACGGTAGGTGCAAACGGAGAGCTCATCCCGCATACTGGTATAGACTTGTATGGCCACGTGGGGGATGGGGAAAGCGTCCCCATCATAGCGTTGGTTCGAGGCAGGATCTGGGCAATGACTACATCAAAAGGAGATTATAAACAAAGCTATGGCAGAGTGATGCTGATAAAGGGGGACAATGACTACCTATATTTGCTTGGCCACCTTGAAAACTTCAATGACGCCCATGGAAAACAGCATAAGGTGGGGGATCTTGTCTCTCCTGGAGATGTGGTGGCATATGCCGGGACAACAGGCAACTCATCGGGAAAGCACCTGCACCTGGAAGTCATCGAGTGTAAGACTGGCATGGATATTGATAAAGACCGAACCAAGGTGCTTGACATATCATACAACAAGCTGCATGAAAATGATGGAGGGGCAAAAGGGGAGACAAGAGCCATTTTAAAGTTCGCTACGCAAGCCGATTCTATATGGGAAGCAGAGAAGTCCGAGGACTGGAAAAACCATAGATTAAATCCACTTACAGGAGAGAAGAAATGAAGAAGACCAAAGTATTGTTGATTGCATTGTTTTTGCCGCTGTTTTGTTTTGCCGCGGAGTACAGGGTCATACAGGATACAAAATTGTACGATGGGGATGGAGTTTACAAGGGAACCATTGAAAAAAATAAAATGGTGAGACTTGGGAGTTTGTTCACCTATAGCGCTGAGGAGTTTACTACTTATAAAGTAGATTTTCAATGGGGAGTAGAGATTCTTGATCATGAACTTAGAGAACGTCTAATTGACATAGACGCAATAATTCCTGCTGAAACAAAGGATTTGTTTGAAGACAGCATGATCTGGCATAAAATGCAAGAAAATGGAAAGTTTTGGGCTTCGAAAGTTGAATTAGACATCTTAAAATCAAATACCAGATACAGTTATTATAAAATTCACAAACTATACATAGATTACATGGAAACTAAGTTTCCTGAGCTAGACGAGGATCCTTGGTATGTATTAACATTTATGAA
>JAGBXW010000068.1 GCA_017629095.1 Treponema sp.
CATTCTAAAGCAAGCAAGGGTATTCTACTTGTTATTATAGGGGCTTTTTGCTATTATGAAACTTATGACAACAACATCTAATATTCAAGTACTTTTGCGTTCTTACGCATCGCACCAGAATAGTGCCCAGGTAAATGTGGCAGATTTTTGTGATTATATAAAGAAATATGCCCAGCATCATGCTAATGATCAGCCTGAATTGTTGCCTTATATCAATAATTCTACGGAGTTAGTTAAAAAGGAATTAGAACGATTAGCCCAAGAACGACAAGTTTTGTACGTTGCTGCTGATCCAGAAAAAAAAGAAGTCATCGTTATTCACTATTACATCGATAAATGTCTTTCCGTGTATCAGAATATTAGGAAGAATCCTTCAATTCCTTATCCTTTCGACACAGACTTGCCTAAAAATGCTCCAACAGAGATTCTAAAAAGAGAAGGAGCTGACGTTTATTTATCAGAACAAGAAAGCTCCAAAGCAGCTACCCTTTACTGTCTCCAGTTACCACGTGGCCTGCCCTCAATTCTGTGTCCCTCATCCTTGCCTATAGAAGATTTAATGATCATTGCTCTGTTAAAGTTTCAAAGCAAGTTACAAAAGGATGAATTCCACGATTATTTCTTGAAAAAGCTTCAAGTTGCCAATCCTGGAAAAGACTTGACTGTTAAAAATTTCTTCTCCATGGTTACAAAAAAGACAGATGAAGCTATTCGTTCCATTAAAAATGCTTCAGACACCTTCTATCAGTGGAACCAATTGTGTTTCTTCATTCGTCAAGACTACGAAAAAACAACAGATTTAACTGCAGAAGATATTTCTTTATTACAATCTATCTATATCTTGGAGTTCTGTGTTACTTCCTACCGTAACAAGGCCCAGCAGAATCTGCAAAAAGAAACTGCTCTCAAGAATTTAGAGCTAAACTTAAACAAACCACCTTATTATTTTACTCGGGAAAATATCAATATGTTCTCCGATTCCCGTGGTGTTCCTCTTCTGGGCCAGTATAGCGACAAAGATTTGAATGATTACATTCAAAATGCCACCACAGAATCCGAAGACAATAAACTTCCGCTCCTGTTAAGTTTTAAGGGTATAAACAATGTAAAAACCTACGTGCTTAAGGCAAAGGTGCTTCCTCTGATTGTCCGTCTGTGTACCGATGCTCGTGAAACGATTCGAGATCAAATCACCAAAGATTGTTTCAATGACTTGAAAAATTTCTCATCAGTGCCAGAAATGAAAAATCAAGAGCTTTTTGAAAAAACCTTGGAAAATGCCGTTAAAATCAAATCTCCCATTCTCTATGCCCTGCTGAATGCCCCCTTCTTAAAAGCCTTGCAGTACGAAAGCAGAGGAATGACAGAATTAGTAACGGGACATATTCATCTTTTCACAGATGGAGAAGTTTCTCCTTATAGCGAACTGTTAATGCTTTCCAAGGAAGAGATTCTTACAGACGCTCGAATCCTCCTTCCTGTATGGTATACCATTCCAGGATTTTCTTGGCTGGTATCCTTCTTCAAAGGACAACCAAAGCAAAAAAAGCAAAAGCCTCAAAAACAGGCTACCCAGAAAAAGATGATAGCCTCCGATGAGGCAGAAAGCTTTGAGATTCCAAGCCCCTTGTCACAACAGGATGCCTCAGCAGCCTCTCGTAAGGAAGAACTCAAACAAGCGGCACTAGAAGCTGAAAAGCATTATGTCCCCCAGGGCTCTACCATTGAGCGAGAATTGTCCTCCTACGAGCATGCCTGGAACAGAATGTTGAGCAAGCAGGCACGAGACAATCTTACCGAAGACGTAAATTCCTTGATTCGTGATTATATGCGAAAAATCTTACGGACATTACGAGCAAATAATTTTACCCCAGAACGTATCAATAACTTGGCTACAACTTTGGTTAAAACACCTGGTATGCAAAAGATTCAAGACCAAGCAGAATTACATATGTACGTGCAGTTGTATATGGTAAAATTGATTAAAGGTCTCTAAACGATACTTCTGTATACTAAAAACACCATCTGTGAAGGTTCCTTGTATGGAGCATTTCATAGGTGGTGTTTTTTTTCCATTTTTTTTCTGAAAAAAAGACAAAAATTTGATTTTTAAAGCGAATAATATATATGTAGATGTAACGCTGAAAAGCAGACACCTAAAAGAGAGTCCACAAAATACATCGCTCGGTATAAGGCCATAGTGTTACCCTACTTCACCATGTAGCTACGGTGGTACAAGAGAATTTTTCAAGGAGTTTTATTTTTATGGATGATTTTAACTCAATCGTATTAGAAGGAAATATTGTACGAGATCCAGAATCACGGGAAACAGCAAAGGGAATTCCCATCTGCATGTTTTCCATTGCAGTAAACAAGAATTATCGCACCAGTCAGGGGGAACGACGGCAAGAAGTGTCCTTCTTTGACATTGAAACCTGGGGAGCACTGGCTACTTCTTGTTCCAGTTACTGTGCCAAGGGACGGGGAATCCGAGTGGTGGGTCGCCTCAAGCAAAATCGTTGGCAGGATACGGAGGGAAAAAATCACTCCAAAGTAAAGATTGTGGCAGAACATGTGGACTTTAAGCCTCGTTTTTCAGGCCCAAAGGACAATCAATCTATCCTTGACAACGCACAGAATAATCACATTCCTCCCAAACATCAAGAAATGGCAGATTTAGCAGAAGCAGCCTTGGCCAACAGCCTTTCTTTAGAAATGAGAGAACCAGCACTTTGTGAGGCTGTTTTCTAAAAAAAAACGTGTACCTAAGACAAATACTAGGTACACGTTCCATTTCAGTTTCAAAAAAAATTATCGGCTTCGGGGGGTTCCACCACCATTTCTGCCAGGATGAGGCCGTCCGCCCCGTCCAGACTTTGGATTCAGTGGAGCGAATCGTCCCCGTGGCTGAGATTTTTTAGCAGCCGCTGCTTCTTGGGCCCGAAGAGTAGCAGCCTTGTATTCATCTAGCTTTTCCTGGGAGAAAAAGCCATCCTTCCAGTTAAAGTTGCTTGTTTCTGGCAACACCTGCTTTTTCAGCATGGCGGCAACAATCTGCTTGAAGTGCTTCTTCTGAACGTGGGTTTTGGACATGTCGATGAGGTAGCGGTTAAAACCAGCTGACTTCAGGACTTGAACCTTGTCCACAATGGAGAAGGGATTTTCAGGCATAACAAAGGAGCCATCGGGAGTGGACAGGGCCTTAAAGGTCATGCCCTCCTTGTCGCTGAAAAAGGTAAAGTCATAGGAATCGGGCAATTTAAACCGCATACGGAACAGGGCTGGGTAAGCAAAAACTGGCACTAGAATACGACTTCTCAGGTGGCTTTCAAAGGTGGCCTCCAGATTCTTGCGGGAATTCTCCAAGGGACTGATAAAGGCACCAATGTCTTGGTTTTCAAGCCAAGATGCTGCCCATCGGTTAAAGGTATACAGATAGGGACCAGCAATAAGGTTGGTTCCCTTGCCCTTTAGCATACCGATGTGAGCCAGATTGTTTACAACCCAGCCCTTGTATCCCATTTCCACCAGGGCATCCAAAGTGAGAGATAACTCTTCTTCTTGGGAGGCAGCACAGAATGGGTCCAAGGAAATGAATACCTGCTTCTTTGAGAAGGGAAGTACTACCTTCTTTTCCAGTAGGTCTCTCTTTGTTTCGGAATTCAATTCCAGGATTACACGAACAGGAGATTCTGACTGTATGGCGAACAAGTCCTTTACAGTGGAAACCTGAACGTACAAGCCCTCGGGGAAGTAGGAAAGCTCACCCTTGGCCACAGGAGTTAAATCCAAGATGGGAAGCTCCTGATTTCCTGGCTGGCGGCGGAAGGGAGCAAGATTGTCGGGCAACACGTGCTTATATCGTTTAGACATGGATTTTGTCTGCAACAAGTACACAGGATCTCCAGGAGTGAAGCCCTCTGGAATATCAATCCAGCGATTGTTATCTTCCTGTTCTACAATCTTTACCTTGTAGCTGGAACGACCTGTGTCATCCTTACGATGCAAGCGGATGGAATCACCTGGATCAGGATCGTAGTTACCGCCCCGCAAGGTAGCCATTACCACAGCAGGAGCTGGTTCTTCACCTTCTTCCTGCTTGGGCTTTACAGTACGCATCTTGTCGATAGTACCAAGATAAATTCCTGTTCCACCAGCCTGATGGGGGTTCAGCACATTTTCTGCCACCTTTTCATCTTCTGTTGACTTGAAATCATACCAGAAGGAGGTTTTTGCTCGAGCAAAGTCGGTGGAAAGAATACGCTGGCCAGTGGCAATGGCACCTTTCTTGTCTTCCTGCCAGTGGTCAAGGACGTAACGGTAGGCAGCAGTTACGCTTCCTACGTACTCAGCACTTTTCATGCGACCTTCAATCTTAAAGGAATCAACCCCAGCCATTACTAGGTCGGGGATTTTTTCCACCAGCTGTAAGTCACCGGGAGAAAAGAAGTATCCCTGCTCCAGATTATCGCTGCCTTCTGCGGTGTAGATACGACGACAGGCCTGGGTACACATACCACGGTTGGCGGACTTACCACCAAGATAGCTAGAAAAAAGACAGAGCCCAGACTCACTAACACAGAGGGCTCCGTGAACGAAGACTTCTAGTTCAGCGGAGGTGTTTTGACGAATATGCTTGATTTCATCCAAGCCCAACTCACGAGCCAAAACAACACGGCTCACTCCCTGCTTGCTCAACAAGTTCACCGCCTTAGAACTGGCTACATTCATCTGGGTAGAGGAATGGACAGTCAGCTTTGGGAAAAATTCTTGTACCATGCGAATGACGCCAAAATCCTGAACGATAATTGCATCGGGGCCAATTTTTTCCAAATATGCCAAAAAACGATAGAGTCGTTCCATTTCCCGTTCTTCACTAACGGTATTAACAGTAACGAAAATCTTTTTTCCCTGACGATGAACAGACTGAACGGCTGCCTCGAACTGATTCCAAGCAAAGTTGGTAGAACGAGAACGGGCATTAAATGATTTTAATCCTAAATATACTGCATCGGCACCTTCGCCGATGGCGGCATCCAATGCTTCAACATTGCCTGCCGGTGCTAATAATTCTGCCATAATGTAAGAAGTATAGCACAAATGTCAATAAATGGTAAAGGATGCAACCGATGCAACTTTTAAGGAGCCTAAAGATATAAACCCGCTCAATACAACTCATTCATCGGAGGTATTTACAAAGTTTAAGAATTGAGGAATAAACTCTTGTTCCAACATATTCTCCATAGTTCGATAGGCTCGTTGAACAGCCTCTGAGTAAGAAACATGAGCCTCTCGTCCATTCTCAGTATACGGAAAGAGGATTTTTCCAGAAGACGTTTCTATCAAATCGATATCGATAACAAAACGTGCATATTCATATTTATTATCTAATTTCAGAGGCTCCATCATGACCTTACCTTGAAAAAGATAGGTAGCCGTCGACTCAGATGGGGAAGTGATTTTCAAGCCTAAATCAGCTAAGGTAGATTCAAGGACAGCGGCAATTCTTCCATTGGAATCACCGTCAACCTTCACTGTTACCACAATATTTTCCTTTTGACGAGCAGCCAAGACTTCCACCGCCTGGGCAGAACCATACTCCAAGGATACCATGCGGTACATGTTAGAATTGATTCCAGCTAGCGTGTCGATATACTGCTGATTTTCCCAAGCAGATTCAACTGCGTTTTGGAGGGCTCTGAGGGCAGCAAAGGTCCCCTTGTTGGCAGTAGCATATACAATTTCACTTTCTACAACGGCAGTCAAATCAGCAATCTTTTGGCGATAATACCTTCCTGTTTCTTGACGATTTAACAAAGCCAAGGTGTACACGGTACCATTTTCTGCAATCCATGTTTGAGGAAAGGTAATCCCTGGAATCTCTTGAATAGAAGACGCTGTAAGCACTGAACTGGAATAATCGTAATTCATGTCGTAACCAGCTTCTTCATTTCCAGCAAACCTTTGATTGGCTTCTGTAGTAGTCACAACATTTTGCTGAATACTACGAACTAACAAAGCAAGTGCGTCGTTTTCGGCATTCTTTCTGTCAGTGCCACTACCAACTGCCCACAAATACTCATTGGAATTGTAGGCTGATTCAGGATTTGTCACCCACTCAGGAACAACTTTAGAAGAAGAGGCACAACTGAACAGTATTGTCACCAAGCAAATACCAATAATCCCATTAAACAATTTTATTTTAGACATACACCCTCCACAAGATTCACTGTTGATTCAGAAACAGTTATATTTTTTTGTTCCATTGCAATCACAGCACCAGATTCATTTTTATATTCAATATTTAAAATATAGTCTCCAGGTGCTAGATTTATTCCAGTAACCCATGCCACAGATGGTAAATAACGGGCAACACGAACATCGGCACGCTCTGACACCTCTGTAGTGACCGTGGAGGCTAACTCCAAGGCAGAAAAAAGCAGTCCCATTCCTACATCAGAAGACTTGTCCGCCATGACTCCCCATACAGAAGAAGTTGTCGCTTTTCCAATAGACCGAATTACTGCACGTAAATAAATCAAGGCCTGGTGCTGCTCAAAGGTATCCATGGCAATATTACTAATGCTTTCCAGTGGTTCCAAGGAGACATGCTCCACCACAGTGGGAAGTTGAGACGCCTGCCCCGCAATAATTTCTCCAGCAGGAATGGCACTTACTTGGACAGAGTGAATAACACTTCTCTGTTGCTGCATTTCTGGGTAGGCAATTTTATAATAAAACTCTCCCCCAGTAGAATAAAGTCGCACTGCTTCTTCTATTTTTACTGGAGATTTTCCTGTAAAAGCAATGATATTCACTCGACCTTGCCCCTTGGGAATATTCAACTCATGCTCTAAAGAATGAGGCTTGGAAAAATTGTATAAACTAGGTTGACTTGCAAAGGCTGAGTCAAGATACTTCATGTCGATTTGGGCAGAATCAAGTTGTCCTCGACTGCGATACAAAATCATACTAAGATACCGAGCCAAGGCTGAATTATGAAAATGCATTTTTGGTACATCAATAACTTCCCCCCCTTTGGAGGAATTTTCTTGATTGGCAGCAGCAATCTTGTCACTATATTTTGCTGAAGCTACTTTTAGCTTATTGTCAAAACGGCGAATCTCAACAAAGGCATCTTCGATATTTCCAAGATGTATATAATTTAAGGCCATGAAAATATTGATATAAATATCTTCAAAAACCTCTCCATCATAATCTACGATAGTATCATTTACTAAATAAGAAGAAATTGATTGAGTAATACTTTTTGCATAATATTCTTCTATTTTTCTTTCTGCTTGGGTCAACTCCTTGTTAGACCGCTGATATTCACCAGCATAATGAGAAAGGATACCCAAGTCCAAGCTTTGAAGCACCTCATCGTGGGAACTATAGATTCTCTCACTGTCCCCGGTTATCACCTGATAGGCAGCTTCATACTCACCAGTATTAAGAGATTGATTTACTGTGGCAAAATCGTAATCGTCCATGGTGGAACAGGAAACAAAAAATAGTCCTGCCACCACAGACAACAATAGGGATTGTCTAAACATTACATCCTTGTTTTTGATTTGGTGATAACCTTTTTGATTTCAGAGTTTTCACCTAACCATAATTTTCTGTTAGATTCAATGTCAATAAGTTCGGCATAGACCCAGTAGGTTCGAGAAGAAGTATTGTTCATTTGATCCACCATGGTTTTTACAGACCCAATAAGCATAAAGTCTGCTCCAGTTTCATTGGCAAGACGCTTTGCTGTATCTTCACTAGCCCAAGTCTGCTGTTCTTCCCGCTCTTGACGCAACTCACCACGCTCAGAAGAACTGGCCACAAAGTCAACCTTGCCACTATTGATGAGGGCTGTCTCAAATTTCTTTGTGAGGATTGAAGTGTCGATATGCTCATCACTATCATTGCGGAAATTACCTACAATCACCACAGGCAATGCATTATTATTGCGGATATAATTAGTAATAGCAGGAGCATTTACACAATCGCTAATCAAAGACTCAGCAACAATGCGAACATCGGTGTCGTTCCAGTATCCACTTAAATCAGTAATAGTGTCGGGACTAACTCGCTCCACCTTGGTGGACTTACAACCAGTCATCATTACCACAAGAGCAAGCATTACAAAAATGCTTCCCCCTAACAACGTTCTTTTCATATTTCCTCCGAAAAATATTATATCACAATTCTGCAAAAACAAAAAATTTTATTCTTGCATCATCATATACGCCATTACTTGGGCATCGTGAACCAAGTTTTCAATAATGGTATATTCGTTGGGCTGATGGGCAGTTTCGTCCATGCGACTCCATACCACAGCCTGATATCCAGCCTGACGCAAGTAGGCTCCCACAGTACCACCACCAATACCAATGGGGCGAGCATCCACTCCACTAACGGCCTTTACAGCCGCTGCTAAACGGCGAGCCACAGGGGCATCTGCGGGAGTAGCAGGAGATTCCACAGCCTGAGGTTCAGTGTACTGCACCTTTACTCCATACTTTTCTTCTACCTCGGCAACGCAGCGGTTCACTTCCTTCCGCACTTGAGCCAAGGTATAGCAGGGTAGAATGCGACAATCCATGCAGAATACGTCTTCCCCAGGAATGGTGTTGATGTTAGGCACGTTAGCTTCTTTCTTGGTGGGTTGGAAGGTGGAATATGGTGGCTCAAAAAGCTCATCTCGCTGATTGAAAACCTGCTCCAGATTATTAAGACGGAGAGCCAAATCACAACCAGCCAAGGCAGCGTTTATTCCTTCGTCGGGGCGGCTCCCGTGGGTCTGCTTTCCGCTTACCACAACACGCATCCACAAAAGATTTTTCTCTGCAACCTCGATGGTGGAGCCCAGGTTATCGCCACCGTCAGGAATCACGATGATGTCGTTGGGACGGAAAAGCTGGTGTTGAGCCAGCAGATACTTAATACCGTATTCAGAGCCAACTTCTTCGTCAGCTACAAAGAGCAGTTTTACGGTGTGAGGAGGTGTCACCTGATTCTTGATAAGGGCCAAGGCAGCAAAGGTTCCTGCCACCAAGCCCTGCTGATTGTCTTCTACACCACGTCCATAGAGGCGACCATCTTTTTCTACCACCTGCCAAGGGTCTGTGTTCCAGAGACTGATTTCTCCCACAGGAACTACGTCGGTGTGGGCCATAATCCAAATGCGGGGAGCAGAGGAATCGGCATCATCGGCACCGGTGATAGTAGCCACAAGATTAGGACGAATACGACTTTCTACCCGATTATCTGGAGCATCGAATCGTTCCAGCTGGGTAATTCCCTGCTCCTTAAGCCAAGCTTCTAGAGCCAGCACCTTCTGCAATTCCCCCTGACCTCCACTTTCTGGTGCCAAAGCAGGGTGGGAAGTTAGTAAAGTTTCCAAGGCAACCATGCCAGCAGTGTTACCAGCAATCCATTCTTTTACAATAGAAAAATCCATCTTATTTTTTCTCCTGATGTTTACAATATGCACCCCATGTGGATGAAACTAAGGTATCCACGTCGGAGTGTGTTGCTGTCCAATTCAATGTTTCTCGGGCAAAGGCTGAAGTAGCATAGAGACAGGCGGGATCTCCAGCACGGCGCCCAACAAAGTCAGTAGGAATTTCCTTGCCAGTGATGCGACGGGCTGCTTCTAGCATTTCCTTAACGGTAACACCAGTTTCGCTTCCCAGATTTACTTTGAGGCTAGTATTCTGGGAGGTGATATACTCCAAGGCCTTTACGTGGGCAATGGCCAAATCCGTAACGTGAACGTAGTCTCGAATACAAGTGCCATCACGGGTGTCGTAGTCAGTGCCAAAGACCTGTAGTTTCTGCCGCATTCCACAAGCTACTTCCATAATTACAGGCAACAGGTTGGCGGGATTCTGTTCCAGTCCGCAGGGGAAGCCGTCGGGGTCGTAACCAGCTGCATTAAAATAACGAAGAGCGGCGAATTTCAGGCCCTTCAACTTGTCGTACCATTCCATAAATCGCTCGATTTCCAACTTGGTAAAACCGTAGTAGTTTTCTGGATTTTTTGGATGATCTTCATTGATGGGGAGATATTGTGGCTCACCAAAAACTGCTGCAGAGGAGGAGAATACCATGTGAAGACAGCCATGTTTAACGGCAGCATTCATAAGGTTGAGAGTTCCAGTAATATTGTTGACAGAATATTTTTCTGGAACAATCATGGACTCACCAGCAGCCTTGAAAGCGGCTAAATGAATGAAGGCGTCAAAGCCACGGCTAAAGGCTGCATCCAGAGTTTCTAGATGAAGAATGTCTCCTGCAATAAAGTCATTTTCTGGGAAAAGGTTCTGCAAAAGACCGGAAGAGAGATTGTCAAAAACTGTTACCTTATGGCCAGCCTTCATCAATTCTTTTACCACGTGGCTACCGATATAGCCTGCTCCACCAACAACTAAAACCTTCATGTCTTACTCCTTATGTATGGAAAGTGATACTTGTTTTATAAGAATGAGTATACTCCAAGGGGGAGAAAGTAGCAAGTTTCTTCACGAACATCATCCCGGGAGGGTGAATCCCGAGTTCCATCTTGGGGAGCAGGGGAACCAAATTTATCTGGGGGAAACTGGGGAACAGGCTTAATCTAGGGTACGGGTAAGCCCAGTCCATCCTTACGCTTCGCTACGCTCAGAGGGCGGCTGTCCTGGTGTTCCCCGTACCCTAGTTATTTCTCGTAGGGTTCCCCAGTTTCCCAGTATAATTTGCTTGGGGTTCCCCTGCTCCCCACATGGTGCTGGCGGGGCTTCAATCTTGCGGTCTACTGTTCGTGGGGCGGGTAGATAGGGCTGGTTCTAGAGCATTTTCTTCTAGGGTTCTTAGGGGCAGGAGCGGTTTCGCAGAGGCTCAACCGAGACTCGCTAAAATCGCTCAATATATCGCGATTTTCCGGCTAAAGCCGTCGCTTCCTACCCAAGCGGTGCTGGGAAAGGATGGGGTTTTAGGGGACAAGGGGCAAGACATCGTAGCCCCTTGCCCCGCTGACCAGTAGAGGGTTGTCCTTCCCCTAAAGAATAGAAGCTGTACGTCACAACATCTTAAGAGATTACTTGGAACGAAAAGGAGGTGAAACATTGAGTATCCTAACAGCAGAATACGACTTTGATACAGCTATGGCAGTGAAGCAAGAAGAAGCTTATGCAGAAGGAGTTTCCTTCGGACTACTCACAGGCCGTGAAGAGGGGATTTCCATCGGGCTGGAACGTGGAATTGAACGTGGGCTGGAACGTGGACGGCAGGAAGGCATTGAACGTGGAGCCTACCAAAACAAGCTAGAGACGGCTCGAACATTCCTATCCATGGGATTTTCCCCTCAGCAAGTAGCACAAGGAACAGGGCTTCCACTAGAGACTGTTCTGCAACTGATGGATTATTAAATTTCCTCGTGATATACTGACTCCATGGATTTAGAAACATTACAATTCAGGGCACGAACCATGCAGCAGATTCGAGAGTTTTTCATTCAGCGGGGGTACTTGGAGCTAGACACTCCAGCCTTAAGTTCCCATCTCATTCCCGAAAGCTGTCTGGAGGTGTTCCGTACCGAATACATCCATCCCAGAACACAGGAGGCCACCCCCCTGTATCTTGTGCCATCCCCAGAAGTTCACATTAAGCCCCTTATTGCCCGCCACAAGGTCAGTGTGTTCCAGCTTTCCAAGTGTTACCGAAATCTAGAGTCCCGTGGTCGAATCCACAGCCCAGAGTTCACCATGCTAGAATATTACACTGTAAATGCCAATTACATGGACACAGCAGCCATTACCGAGGAGCTTTTCAACGTTTTACTGCCACCACCAGCTGCTGACCATGACGATTTTGCCTATCTTCGCCCTCCATTTCTGAGGCTGACTATGGATCAGGCATTTTTCCAATATGCGGGATTCTATCTTTCTTCCTGTACCACACCCCAACAGCTGGCAGAACAGGCTCGCAAGTTGGGCATCTATGAGCCAGAGGACAATCCCTTTGACAGCTGGCCCTGGGACGATCTGTACGAGCTGATTTTAGTACAATGTGTGGAGCCCCAGCTTCCCAAGAACAAGCCTGTGTTGCTGATGGACTATCCTGCTCAGGTTCCCTGCCTTGCCCAGGATGTGCCAAATCCTACAGGACAAAAGCCCTTGTGGAAGCAACGATGGGAATTGTACGTGGCTGGAGTAGAGCTTTCCAACTGCTACAGCGAGGAAACAGATCCTGAAAAAATCCGTAGCTACTTCCAGCAAGAAGGCCAGGCTAAGGCACAGTCAGCCTGCATTCCCCACGCCATAGATGAAAACTACTGGAAGCACTTCCAGACCTTCCCCACCTGCTCTGGCAATGCTCTTGGAGTAGACCGACTCATTGCCCTGTTGCAAGGTCGCACTACTATAGAAGGAGTTTTACCGTGAATAAAGCAAACCTTGACATTCAAGTTTTTCGGGCATACTATGAAAGTGACGAGGTCTTCATTACTAATCATGCTGCCGAGCGATGTAGGCAACGAGGGATTACCACACGAGATCTTCGTAGTGTCATATTTTCGGGAGAAATTATAGAATTTTATCCTGATGATTATCCTTTCCCAAGTTACCTAATATGTGGCAAGGATGCCAGTGAACGGGTTATTCATGTATGCATGAGCAACGAAGGAACGGGAAGCAAAATTATTACGGCATATCTTCCCAGCCCAGAACGATGGAGTTCTGATTTTAAGTCAAGAAAAGAGGTGAACAAATGAAATGTGCAAGTTGCAGAAACGATGAAATGATCAAAACCACCACCACATATTTTTCTTCCACCCCAACAGGATATATCATCATTGAAAATGTCCCTTGCCAAAAATGTCCTCAATGTGGTGAAGAAGTTTTTTCTGTCAGTGTAATGGAAAGAATCGATGATATTATTTCCCATATCACCACCTCCGCCAGCAAAGTTTGTATTATGGAATACAGTTCCGCAGCATAGGTGAATCACATCATCGCCCTGCTGCAAGGTCGCACTACTATAGAAGGAGTTTTACCGTGAATAAAGCCCTGCTACACCAGTCTGTTATCCAGCACACCAGCCTCACCTTTGCCAGAAGCGGAGGAGCCGGTGGCCAAAACGTGAACAAGGTAAACACCAAGGTTCACGCCACCTTGAGCCTGACTGCTATTCAAGGCATCACGGAGGAAGAGCGGGACTTACTTCGGAAAAAGCTAGCAACCATCATCAACAAGGAAGACTGCATCTTTGTGGACGTGGATCAAGAGCGCTACCAAGAACGAAATCGAGCCCTGGCATTGGAGCGATTGGAAAATCGCATTGTCAATGCCCTGAAAATCCCCAAGAAGAGGATAAAGACAAAGCCCACCAAGGCTTCCCAAGAACAGCGGCTCAAGCTAAAGCGACTAAAATCCGAGTTAAAGCGAAACAGAAGCTGGCGGGGGTAAGCCACACCGACCTCCCACGCAGATTTTTTTAAACGCGCTTTGCTTCCCTACGATTGTGCTGTATCATTGAGAAAACAACAGCATATCGAAGCTGACCATCGTGAATGGTGTGGTGGAGCGCTGCGAGAAAACCGTGGCAGGGCGAACTGTCATTCCTGAAGGAGTGACACGAATTGGGGAGGCGGCCTTCGCTCCCCGAAACAGACGCAGAAAGTTCAGGGGGAGGATGTGCGTAACTACGCCTACAACGAGTACATCGACTGAGAGGGGGAATACCGGGTGGAAGCCGACTTCGATTTTGTCACACAAGTCATAATCGCCCAAAGCATCACCCATATCCACAGCAAGGCTTTTGAGGACTTGGACAATCTGGAGTCAATAGTCTTTCCCGACACCTACCCTTCTGCGTTTACGATTCCTTCGACTTAGGTGTCGTTTGGGAGGAGCACTTCGATTACGAGACCCGGGAATACCTCTATAAACTGCCGGACGACAGATGGATGAGGTAGAGTGGCAAAACTCCCCATCCCGGCAATTGAGGATGGGGAGCATTTTGAGTTGCCTTTATCTACAGTGGTACGAAAAAACTGGTGCAGTTGTCACAAGGACAGCCGCACCAGTCTAGGCCTTCAAGAGCAAGATTTAACTCCCGCAGGATTACAGCTCCGGCAGATACTTCTCCTTGAAGGCCTCGTAATGCGCTTTCAGTGCAGCATCACCTGATTTCAGCGCCGCTTCCACCCAGTCGTCAATGCAGATGCAGTGGATTCTTTGCTGAATCTCCTCAGGACATTTTTTCTTTGCCGCCTCCACCGCTTCTTTCAAGTCCTCCCGGAATTTTGGGAACACGAAGAACACAGTATGCTGATGGGTCCCGGCATAAAGGATGTTCCGCCACAGCTGGTAATCTGCGGCAAAGGGCTCTTTGTCAATGCTTATACCATGCTCCTCAAGTTTGTCCTTGTAGATTGTCTCGAATTTCTCCTGATGCCGCTCGTCGTCCTTCATGACAGAAAAGTCTGGCTCGGAATACTTGAACTCAAAGGACAGGATTTCCTTAGTATCGGTTGTGCAGTAGAAGTCGAACTGGGTTCTCTCCTTTTCATCCACAATCTTTTCAAAGGTCGGCTCTTCAAGCTTTGCTCCACGCACTGCATCAGGACAGGATTTCTTGATGTACTCCAGCAGTATGCCTCTTTCCTGCAGGGGAACCATAAAATTGAGGCACATGGCCTGGGAAGAATTCAGATGGCCAAAGGAAGGATGCAGGGGAATTGAGTCTGCCATTTTGTTTAGGACATCACTGAAAGCTCCATCAATAAGATTCCTCTTTTCCTGTCCCACAGGCAGAATGTGGGCGTACTCATTGCACCGCCACACGCCAGACCTCTCAATCTTAAGGGTATCCTTCTTGTAGTCCGCCAAATGCTCCAGCAATTTATCCCGCTTTCGGTTCCATTTCTTGTAGCGCTCAATCCAGTTGGGATTCAAATCCTCCAGCTTCAGCTCCTTCAACTCAATCTCGTTGCCCTCAATCATGTTGGGGACATTCAGCTTGAAGTACTTGCCATCCTGCTCAACCATGTAGGAAGAGGTCTTTGTTCCTGATGCAATCTTCATCAGCACCTTGCACTTTGCCATCCTTAGCCTCCTTTGACGATAAAATCAATCTCCAAACAGAATACCAGCATGAACACAACTGTTCAATACTAGCATCCTGTTTTACTCAAAACTGATGGGTGGCTATATCCCGCTCATGTCCGTGTCATAGCATACAGGACAAGCTCGTATTTATTTTCTCCTGCAGGAACAAGGCCAATGCGGTAACAGAGGCCATACCTATTCACCGTCTTGGAAGAGGAATTCCATGCGTCATCCAGCGACTTTGCGTTCTGACGGTTGGTGGAATACACCTTCCAGCCGCCCTCGGTGACGTAGAAGCCATCACCCTTTGACTTGAGTTTGAGCGACATGGCGTAAGTCTCTACCAACAAATTACTATTCTTTAAATCCTTCCAGCCATCGATTATGTCATACAGCCCGTACTCGTCATAGCCAGTCTCCGCATAGGAAGACAGTCCATACCTGTATCCTTCGTCGAAGGTATCCTTCCAGCCGTCGGGACCTATATCATCAGAAAAACCAAAAAGACCTTCCTTGAAAGCCATGGAACTTACTTTGAAGGTCTTGTATTTAGACACCACCTCTACAGGTGGCTCCTCCTCAGTTATAGTAGTAAAGTCTGGTAAATATTTTCTACCTACAGACCTATAGGAATAAAAGTCATGAAGACTTCTTTTACCTTGGTCATAATAACTAGCTCTCAACAAGAACTCTTCAGCCTCATAAACAATGTGAAACACAATGCTTATGGCTCCATACCCCAACTTGGTCTCATCTAGAACACTCCGAAAGGTATCTTGAACTTCCTGCGGGTAATTCTCAAAATGGTTTGAGGAAGCAAAAATACCATCACGAACAGTAAGGGTATACACCTCAAGGTCTCCAGAATAATACGGATTACCGTCAAATGTACACTTGATGTCACTGGTGGTGTAACTTCCATAAAAAAAATCATATTTATGGCTATACGACACATCCAGCCGAGATAAACTATTCTCAGCAATTAGTTCCCGCTTTCCTTCTTCCCAAGCAGGGAACGAAACTTCATACTTAGATGGATTGGACGGATTAGTGGAAACATACCCTACAATCCTATCGTATGTGTCAGAACCTGAGAGGACGTAAATATTATCATCAACACTCTCAGTAGGAGTGTTTGCCGTTTCAGTTGTTCCAGAAGACGTAAGACATCCCATAAACATCAACGTAAAACACACCACCACCAGCACAAGCCCCACCTTGCAAAAACCCGCATTCAGCTTACAAGCCATAATCCATATCCTCCATAATTCGATTTTGCACTGGAGAGAAGGCGCAACTCCTCCTCCAAGATTGACCTTCGGGAAGCTAACTGGTATCCTATAGTCGCTACACAGAGGACGACAGATGACTCACCCGAAGGTCAAAATCAAATATGTTCTTTACTCATATTTGATTTTGTGATATGTATATCATGGTTTGATTCATTTGTCAACAACGATTAGAATTTTTACAGGTGGAGACGATGAAGGCCATGGACATGACCCAGGAAGAATTGCAGCTACGTATAGAAGAGGGAATAAGCCAGCGGTATTCCCAGTTCGAGGGGCTTATCAACGGAGAGGAATTCCATCCCTTCCGGGAGCTGTGCATGGAGATGGCCTCCAATCCTGAGCTTTTGGGACACGTGAAATTCTGCAACGACCTCTTCCACATCCCCCCGGTCAAGACCTTCCTGCTGTACTACCGGGATCGGCTCCAGCCACTGGTGGACAGCAGCCTGCGGGGACTCAGCGGGGAGGACATGGAAAACAGGACCAGGATGCTCAAGCGTTCCATGGGAGCCTTCTGGGGAGCCGTCTTTAAAGGAGCCCTGGGCTACCAGACCTCCCAGACCGTCACCGTCTCCCTAAAAGACCCCCTCCCTGTCTCCACCGCCAGCTACTTCATCAAGAGCCACGAAGGGTAAAAGGGTCAATCCCCGCCATTACCAGCCGGAGTCGTTCCCGCTATACTAGTTGCAGGAGGTGCCCATGACCCTTGTGATACAAAATGCCGACCAGAATTTGTTGTCTATGCTCGATGCAATCAACAAGATGCGGCCGCAACCATACACCTATTTTCAGGACGATGACTTTTCCGACGAGTTCATTGCTTCCATCAGGGAGGGTGAGGCGGAGCTCTCGCAACAAAAAGCAAATGGCACCTTAGAAACCTTTTCCTCCGCCAAAGATGCCTTTGCCTGCATTGTATGAAATACAAAATTTTCCTTACTACTCGGTTCAAAAAGGATGCCAAAAAGCTTTCAGAGCAAGACAGATAAGCCACTATCGAAATAATTGACCGCTTGGCAGCCGGGGAAACACTTGAGCCAAAATACAAGGACCACCCATTGACCGGAAAACTAAAAGGCTATCGTGACTGCCACATACAACCAGACTGGCTGCTCATCTATCAATATCACCACGAGGGGCTGTACCTCTACTTGACCCGCACCGGCTCACACTCTGACCTGTTCTAGTCCCCATCCCAGCACCAAGCCCCCCGCCATTGCCAGCCAGAGCCGTTCCCGCTATACTGTAAGGAAGAGTTGACTTCATTTTCAGAATTCAGCCTGAAATATCTATGATTTACTGAGGAGTTTCCTGTGGAAGTTCGTGTTCGTTACGCTCCCTCCCCAACGGGGATGCAGCATATTGGTGGTGTTCGTACCGCCCTATTTAACTATCTTTTTGCCCGAGCCAACGGAGGCAAGTTCATTTTGCGTCTGGAGGATACTGACCGTACCCGCTATGGCGAGGAATATGTGCAGAATCTTTATGACACCATGGCTTGGCTTGGCATTGAATGGGATGAGGGAGGAGAAAAAGGAGGAGAGTTCGGCCCCTACGTTCAGTCTCAGCGGTTTGACCTGTACAAAAAGTATGCCCAAGAATTGGTAGAAAAGGGACAGGCTTACTACTGCTTCTGCGATGCCGAACGCCTCGATAGAATTCGCTCCATCCAGACCATGAACAAGATGCCCCCTGGATATGACCGCAACTGTCGCCATCTAACAGAAGAAGAAATCAAGGCAAACCTAGAAGCTGGCAAGCCCTACGTTATCCGTCTCAAGGTTCCCATGGAAGGAGTAACTCGTTTTAAAGATGCATTGCTTGGCGACATTGAATGGAAGAATGAAGACATTAACCCTGACCCCGTTTTGCTGAAAAGCGATGGCTTCCCCACCTACCACTTGGCCAACATCGTGGACGACCACTTTATGAAGATTACCCACGTAATGCGTGCCCAGGAATGGATTCCCTCCACTCCCCTCCACGTGCTCATGTATCAGGCCTTTGGCTGGGAGCCACCACAGTTCTGTCACCTTCCCATGGTTATGGGACAGGACGGACAAAAGCTTTCCAAGCGCCACGGTGCCACCAGCGTCAACGAATTCCGAGCACGAGGCTATTTGCCCAAGGCCCTCATCAACTATGTTGCCATGTTGGGCTGCTCCTACGAAGATGGTCGTGACATTTACGATTTGGCCGACTTTGAAAAATTATTCAAGGTGGAGCACCTCAATAAGGCTCCCGCTGTCTTTGACTACAAAAAATTGGAGTGGTTCAATGGTCAGTATATGAGAACCATGTCTGACGAAGAACTGTATCAGGCAACCCTTCCCTTCCTGACAGGAACTGGAGATGCAGCCCTGCCTGTAAACGTGAGCGAGCAGTTCCCCGCTCCCAAGGTGGGACCAGAGGTTTCTGGTGTTCGCCTGAATGAGGCTGGAGAGCCAGTGGCAGAAGGATTGACTGTAGCCGAGACAAAGGAAAAGCTCATGCAGCTCATGCCCCTTATTAAGGAGCGGCTCCACTTCCTTTGCGATGCAGCTGAAATGGTTCGCTTCCTCTTTACCGAGCCCGCCGTTCCTCCAGTGGAGCAAATCATTCCCAAAAAACTAGATGCAGCAAAAACTAAGGAAGTGCTGGAAGCTAGCAAGGAATTCATCTCTGCCATCGCCACCATGAGCGAAGAAGAAGCCGACGCACTGGCTCGCCAGATTGCAGAACGCCTGGGAGTAAAGCTGGGTGACTTTATGA
>JAGBXW010000069.1 GCA_017629095.1 Treponema sp.
ATCCCGCCAGCAGACATACGTTCCTGCACAGATAAGGGCGGACGGAAGGATAGGACGGCAGATTCTGGGAGCGGTTTCTGGAAAGGATTTTACAGCAGAGAGAAATGCCCTGATGAATGGGTCGTATCCCCTGGACAAGGGAGATGCCATGGAGGCTGCAAGAGTCTTGGACAAGGGGGATGCCATAGAAGTTGCCAGTGTCTTGGAGAAGGGGATGGGGCAGTTGGGAGAGCAGGGCCATGAAGGTGAAACGAGCCTTGTCCAAGGCAATAGTTCCTTCCCTGAATATGCCAGTGCTGGGAATCAGCCAGGCGGGCAAGTTCCAGCACAGGGGGAAGCACAGATGGCGGAATACACGTTGGAGGGCAGGAGGATGCGTGGAGCTGCCGCCGGGCGGGCGAGTGGCGGCGGCGGTGGGGATACCGGGGAAATCGTGGAGCCGCTACCAGAGGAGGTGCGGAGGGCACAGATGAACGCCAACTACGAGCATGACAAGGCGGTGCTGGCCAAGGAAGACCCACTGTTTGCAAAGAACAGGTTCTGGGACGTGGGCCATGCGGAGGGCAGCGGGGAGACCGGTAATAGGGAGGTGGAGAAAATAGCAACAATAGAAGGTGGAGACTTATTTGAGCAGATACAAGGAATAGATGAATGAACAGTTTTGAAGAAGCAAAAATAAAGCAAAGCCGCTTTGGAGAGGTTTGCACAGGACTCTATAATCTTATATTTCTTGTCAAGGAATTTTTTGTCAACATCAACAATGTGGGCAGACAGCAATGATAAAAACATTTTTGTTATGGAGAGATTAATATGTATATTCTTGAACTAAAAAAAGAAAAAATAATAGCTATTATATCTGAGTTATTAAAGTTTGTATCCGAAAAAAAAGAAAATTATTTGGAAATCTGTAAATTTTTATCAACTCAAAGTGTGAATAACTCTTTGCTATGTGAAAATCATTTAAAATCAATTTTTGATATAAAAGAAAACTATAATCAAATTTGTAAGTATATTTATAATAATAAAAATAAAAAAGAAATATATGATATCGAAAAAATGTTAACTACTTGTTGTAAAAACAAAATGCGTTATAAAGATTTGTCTGATCAATTAAAAATAATTTTACATACAGAGGAAAAATATTATACACTGGCTCAAGATTTAGAAAATGCTGTGGATTCTTATGCTAATATTGGGCAAAAGATAAAAACTATGGTGGTAGGAAGTTCTCTGGAGAAAGCCTTAGATGTAGTATTATCCAATGATGATATTATAACAAGGACAGCAAAAAAATATTCGATTAAAAAAGAATTTATTCAAGCAATAATTTTTCAAGAGCAAAGATTTTATGGGATTGACGATCCTATAGCCGACTCTTTAGTCATACAATCTAATGTATATGATAATCACTTAGAAAGATTTGTTGATGGAAATTCTCTTTACCTTCCGTCCCCGGTGCTGGGATATCGAAATGATTCTTCTACAGGTATAGGTCAAATTTTTGCAAAAACTGCCATCAATGCCATCAATGCTCATGAAGGCATTGAAAAATATGAGGTAAATTCAAAAACAGATATAAAACTGATTTGGGACAAATTGCAAAATGCAGAGTTTAATATAGACACCATCGGTGCAGTATTGCTTTACAAGAAAAAGATGCTCTTGGAAGCCAACGATTTTAGTAACCACAATTTACTTAAATTGTACAATGGTAGCGGTGAGCTGGCAGAGAAATATGGAGTCGTTGCAGAGAAATACTACAATGCTTTTGAGGTTTATAATGAGGAATGATAGAAAAGACAGGAAAATGATGGTTATACGTAAGTTAATAAAAAGCCTCTTTTTAATCTGGAAATGCTTGGTTATCATGCTCCTTGTTGCAGTCCTTGGGCTGTGCCTCTATATCTTTGCGGAAGTCCACTTCTCCCAATATGAGCCTCGTGGTTACACCTCTCCTTACGACACAGATGTTTCCGCCTTGTTTGCCGGTGTTGGGCATGACATGGATTTTGCTGCAAAGCTGGATAGAATTTTTGCCCTTGCAAAAAGCATGGGGGGCGTGCAAGGGGTGACTGGCATAACTATCAATTTTGAGGAAGACAATAAGGTTCAATCATTTACCGTCACTTTTCAGTTGGAAAGCAAGTGGCCTTTCTTTGGACAGATGACCGTACGTGCAAACGGAACTGCTGTCAAAGAGTATATCCACTGGAGATACACTGGAAAAGAAAAAATCCTCGACACAAGCTGGGTGTTGGAACAGTATTGTAATTGCGTGAACATGGTGAAAGAAGAGTCGCTAGCTGTTCAACAGGCAAGGATTTCTGCTGGAGGAATAAAATTATATTCCATAAACGGAGTGGTGAAGGAGTTGCACAATGAATAAAATGTTGAGCATAATCCGTAATTTCATCCAGGCAATTAATTTCTTTGAAGAAAAAAGCGTTCTGTATCGTGATAATTTTATTGAAAGTAGTAAAAAAGAACCATCTCTGGCGGACTATAATCGTGGGGAAACAATGGTGGAGCGAGTGCTGTTCAGGGATCGGAAGCATCCTGTGGACAGGGTTATAATAAATGACTTCAACAGGAAAAACGGTGCAGACCTTGGGGAAGTGACGATAGTGTATGGGCCTGCAGCAGACGAATACACCCGTAGCCATCATGCCCTGGCACTGGTGCTAGGTACAGACATCTTTTTCAGGAATGGAGCCTACCGACCAGAGACGGAGGAAGGCAGGAAAATCCTTGCCCACGAGCTGACCCACGTGGCACAGAACAAGGAGTGCAAGCTTGACGACAACCGCACAAGAGAAGAGCTGGAACGGGAGGCGGAAGCAGCGGAAAAGCAGGTGGAGGACAGTGGAGACCCATTGATAACCAGGCGGATAGGCGGGCGGGAATATAAGCTGAGAAAGTCTGTGTGGAAGGTGATAGACGAGCGGACAAAGGAGAAGCTTGAAGAGAAAATAGAATCGCTAGAAAGAGTCATGTCGGAGGAGGA
>JAGBXW010000070.1 GCA_017629095.1 Treponema sp.
CATTCAAATTAAAGACCTGATTTAAGGGATTAAAACCTAAGGTTTATATGCAAGTTCAGTACAAGATGATTTCTGATTCAAATTAAAGACCTGATTTAAGGGATTAAAACTTGTCGTCTACATATCGTGGGTCAAGTGATTCAGAAAAATAATTTGAACTGAAGACCTGATTTAAGGGATTAAAACAGGCCCTGTCCCTCGTAACCATCCAAAAAATCCAATGTGATTTGAACTGAAGACCTGGTTTAAGGGATTAAAATTCACTCCACATGAAGTGAACGTATTTCTTATCAAACTTTGGATTCAAATTAAAGACCTGATTTAAGGGATTAAAACTGATGCCGTCTTTCTCTTTCTGTCATGATTTCCTCCCATTCAAATTAAAGACCTGATTTAAGGGATTAAAACCCAGAAACTCCACAGTTCATTATATCCTTCTGGACTTTTCATTCAAATTAAAGACCTGATTTAAGGGATTAAAACTCTTTTAGTACATTTAAATTAAAGAGCAAACTCAAAAAAATAGACCTAGCTGGAATTACGTAGTAATTCCGAATCCCTGTGGCAACAGGGAAAGCAAGCAACGGTATGAACTTGCGGGGCTTGAGTGAACAAAGAATCTGACTTTCCTCGAATCAATAATTAAGCCCATGGAGTAAACTACTGCAATTTTTGCAAGAATGTAGTATGCTATATGTAATCAGATAAAACAATGGAGGAGCTTTATGCCGTTGGCGATTTTAGAACAAAAATTAAAGGAATTTCCGGAAGAATATTTTGACGAAATAAATGCTTTTTTTGATTTACTTTCATATAAAGTTGCAGTTTTGGCTAAAAAAGAAAAACATAATATTACTCCTGGTCTTGCACAAGGAAAGTGGAAATATCCCAAAAATATAAATGCCTTTGATGACGATGTTGCTTTTGATGACGCATGATTCTTTAATTCCTTTCTATAACGAACCTTGTATTTTAAGCGTATAAGCAGAGATTGACCAGCTAACTGTACACGAAATACGACTTGAACAAAGAATCTGGCTTTCCTCGAATCAATAATTAAGCCCATGGAGTAGCTTTAAGGCCTGTATGCCGACAGGCAGGCTCAGCTACTGTAGGATTGAACACAGGAATACCACAATAGGGGAAGTTTACTTCTCTTGAGCCATCTTCTGTACCTGTTCCAACGGAAGGCTTGTTCCTTGAACAACCTGTTCTGGGGTAAGCCCCATGGATAGGAACTTTCGTGCCATCTCCAGCTTGGTTTGGTAGGCACCTTCTTCACGACCCTCTTCGAAACCATCATATCGTGCATCTGCAAGTTTTAATGCCAATGTCATAAATGTTCTCCTTTCAATGGAATTGTTTTTCAATGTGGTGATTTTATTCGAAATGTCTTGAGTTAAGTCCGATTCAACCACGCCCTTCTGTAAATAATGATAAAATGCTTGCAATTTCTGGTCAAGGTCTGAAAGCTCTGTAGCCTTTGTATTCAAAAAAATGCGAATTGTTCCATCTTCAAGTTTGAGCTGGTGATTGCTTTCCTTGCAAGTATATTCAAAAGTATAGCGAGAAAAATTTCTATCGAATGGGTCGAAGGTGCAGATGAAAATGAGTATATTGTCTGGAAGTTTCCGGTACTTCGCTCCTGTGGGAGTCGTACTCACATCTGCTACACTTTGATAGTAGCGACTCCTGCGAGGGAGTTCTTTTGTGTGTCCTGTTTGCATCTCCACAGTGATGATACGATTTTCATCCCGCATCACACGAGAAAAGATGAAATCATCAGTAAATGTTAAACTTTCCCACTTTTTCTGTAATTCTGCTTCACTGAGCATTGTACCTCCTTTTTCCCATACTTTATTATTGCTTTGGAAATCGAATTTTTGACGGATTTTTGGTGATTAATGAAAAAAAATTGTAAATAAATCGAATTAAATTAGATAAAATGTATAAATTAGAATTATTTAGGGCAGAAATGAGAAAAAAATCAAAAAATATTGATATTTTTTTACTTTGTTAGCCTAGATTAACTTGACAATTTTGAATTGTTGCAGTATGTTAATTATAGTTAGTTTAATCTAACAGGAGGTACATATGCCCTTAGCAATGGCTCTGAAAGGTGAATCACGAACAGTAACTTCTCTTGTTGGTGCAGGTGAAATGAAGCAGCATTTGGCAGAGATGGGGTTTGTTCCTGGTCAGAAGGTGACTGTGGTGGGAGAAAATCCTGCTGGAATTATCCTTCAAGTAAAAGGTGTTCGGTTGGCTTTGAACCGTAGCCTTGCCCAAAAGATACTTGTTGCTTAAGTCGGTATATTTTTGGAGGAAATATGACTTTGCGTGACTTAAAGCCAGGAGAAACGGCTAAGGTTGTTGCAATTAATGCAGAAGGTGCTTTTAAGCGCCGTATTATGGACATGGGAATCACTACTGGTGTAAGCATTAAGTTAGTGAAGGTTGCTCCATTGGGAGATCCCGTAGAGGTGACAGTTCGTGGGTATCAGTTGAGCCTACGGAAGGATGAGGCTGCATCTATTCAGGTAGAATAGAAATCATTTTTACAAGAAGTTATTTTTTTGATTTATAAGTTAGCCTAGACTAACTGTTGGAGGAAAACCTTATGTCCTATACAATTGCCCTTGCTGGAAATCCCAACTGTGGTAAAACCAGCCTTTTTAATGAATTAACTGGTTCAAAGCAGCACGTGGGAAACTGGCCTGGTGTTACTGTTGATAAAAAAGAGGGAACGTACAAAAAAGATTCCCAATTTATGATTCTTGACTTGCCCGGAACTTATTCACTTTCACCTTATTCTGCGGAGGAAGTGATTGCCCGCGATTACATTGTAAACGAAAAGCCTGATTGTGTTATTAATATCATCGATTCCACCTGTATTGAACGAAATCTCTATCTCTCCTTGCAGATTATGGAAACTGGTGTTCCTACGGTTTTGGCCTTGAACATGATGGACGAGGTGGAAAAGCGGGGAATCAAAATTGATGCAGAGGGACTTTCCAAGACATTGGGAGTAACTGTTGTTCCCATTATTGCAAGAAGTGGCAAGGGAATTCCTGAGCTTATGGCTGCGGTAGCTGATACAATTAAAGCAGGAAAGAAGCCCGCTGAGTTGGAGCTGTATAAAAAGGCTCGTGAAGCAGACTTAAAAGAGGCTTCAGATTCGTACGACCCAGAAGAAGTCAAGGCTGACCTTCGCTATACCTTTATTGGAGAGCTTTCTTCCAAGTACGTGGTAAAGCCCCTCGATGAATTTGTAGGAACTGAAACTACCTCCGACAAGATGGATAAAATTCTCACCAACCGCTGGCTTGCCTTGCCCATCTTTGCCTTGGTGGTATATTTGATTTTTGCCTGTACCTTTAGCGAGAATTTCCTCTTTGTGCCTGGTTTGGCAAGCCCTGGTGTGTGGCTGGCAGGTGTGGTGGAGACAGCTTGGGGATGGCTTACGGACTTGGTGGCTAGGGGACTTGAGGCTGCTGGAGCTGCTGACTGGGCCATGGGCTTGGTGGTGGACGGTATTCTTGGGGGAATTGGTGCTGTGCTGGGATTTTTGCCCTTGGTGCTGGTGCTGTATGTGCTTATGTCCTTTTTGGAAGATTCTGGCTACATGGCTCGTGTTGCCTTTGTTATGGATAGAATTTTCCGTCGATTTGGATTGTCTGGTCGCTCCTTCATTCCCTTGTTGATGGGATTTGGCTGTGGAGTGCCTGCCATCATGGCAACTCGTACCTTGGAAAGCGAAAAGGACAGAAAGATTACCACCATTATTACTGCCTTTATGCCCTGTGGTGCAAAGCTCCCTATTTTTGCCATGTTTGTAGCTACCTTCTTTACCGACGTAAACCAGACCTTGGTGCTGTTTTCTATCTACATGGTGAGCATTGTAACAGCCATTGTGGTGTCCTTGATTCTGAACACAGTGGTGTACAAGTCTGCGGTGTCCAACTTCTTGATGGAGCTGCCTCAGTATCGATTGCCTACCTTAAAGAGTGTGGCCATTCACTGTGGAGAAAAATTGAAGGGCTTTGCAGAAAAGGCTGGCTCTGTAATTTTGGTGTCCACCATTGTGCTGTGGCTTTTGTCTAACTTTAACCTGGGCTCCTTCAATGGCACTAATCGTGAGGCAGCTATTGCCGCCGGAGAAGAGCCTACCATTATGTGCCAGATGAACGACAGCTTCTTGGCTTCTATTGGTGGTGTTATTGCTCCTGTGTTCAAGCCCTTGGGATTTGGTGAATGGCGGCCTGCTGTTGGTGTAGTAACAGGTTGGATTGCTAAGGAAATGGTTGTAGTAACCTTCTCTCAGCTGTATCAAGAGGACGTAAATCCTGAATACTTGGAGAGTTATTTTGGTGGCTTTGCTCCAGAGGAGTTGGAAGAATTAGGCTTTGAAGGTGGTGTGTATGACGAGGATACGGCTGTTACCGTATATTCTGAAACCATTCTTTTTGAAGGAGCCGATGAAAATGCCCTTCCCACTGTAAAGGAGGACATCAAGACTCCCCGGGCAGCCTATGCCTACATGATTTTTAACCTGCTGTGTATGCCTTGCTTTGCATCAGTTGGTGCCATGAAGCGAGAGCTCAAAACCTGGAAGTCTACTGGTGGTGCTATTGCAATTCAGATGGTGACAGCCTACCTCGTGTCTTTGCTGATAAACCTCGTTGGAGGATTATTTTAAGCTATTGTCTGTCAGTTTGAGACAGTGAATATAGTTTCCTATTCCTTTGGACTAGGCATGTTATGGTGAATTTTTACTGTAACATGCCTAGTTTTTTATTTTAAATCAGTTGTAGCTTAGAAAAATTGAGAAAATCTGAGCAAAATTAAGAATTGTAATTTTTTTACAAATTTTTTTTTCATTTTTTTTACAAAAAACGCAGTTTTTTTTAAATCCAAGTCTATAAGTAAGGTATGGAAAGATTAAAACTTGGAAATAAGGGGCCGTATCTGGTGCTGATGGCAATCTGCATGGTTTTTGCCGCTACTTCTTGTACTCAAAATACAGGAAAAAATCTATTGCAGGATGAGCGTGTACAAAAAGCTTACGAGTCGGTGTTTGCTGCATCTTCTGGAAATGAGGTGGCGGTGGCTTTAGTGGGATTTGAGGCAGAACATCCTGAGCATTTTCAGTCAAAGGTGGATTTAGCTCAGCTGTATTTTGCTGAAGGGGAGTATGTGTTGAGCTATCAGTATCTGCAGCGGGCCCTGGCACTGGTGGAAGATGCTGCTGGAATTCCTTCTGGAGTGGAAGGTGCCAGCCTGGAGCTTATGTATCGTCTTTTGGCCTATCTCTGCCTGTATCGTGGTGACCTGATTCATGCTGAATCATACGGCAGGCTGGCTTTGAGCTACGCTGAACAAGTGGCTGAAGGTGAAGAACGTGATGAATACCGAGCTCCTGCCTTGTTCTTGATGGGACAGGTTTTATATGCCAGTGGTGAAAATGAAGATTTTTCTCAGTCAGAAAAGCTACAGGAAGCATTGAAATCCTTTGACAAGGCTTATTTACTCAATCCTACCATGATTTCATCTACCCACTTGTTGGGATATGGAATGCTTTTAGTTCAGGCCCAGCGTGGTACTGAGGCTCAAAAGATGATGGAAGAGTATTTTGCCTTGGGAAATGTGAATCTTGATACCCTTGCCATGGCAAAAGTAATTTACGAAGCATGTGGAAATCACCAAAAGGCTACGATTTGTGATTTTCTGGCCTACGAATACCTTGTAGGTGGAATCTCTGAGGAAGCTGCCATCTCAGAGGGGCTGGAAAATGGGGCTGTAGGTGAAAAAAAGTGGCTTGCTGAATATGAAGCCTTGGTGGAGCCATTTGGTGAAGCTGAAAATTTAGCAGAATCTGGGGATTTTTTTGGAAAAAGGTTTTGTGAAGTGGCTTACAAAATGGCAAAAGGCCATGGAACAAAAAGTGATTTAGATGCATTGCTGGAAATTGAAGGCTATTTTGTGAATTTTCCCTCCTACTACTGGCTTTTGTGGCAGTTAGCCAAGGATGTTTTAGATCAAAAGCAGGTGGAAGGCTTTGTACCGGTTTTAAAAAAGATTATTTCCTTGAATCTGCAGGGAATCTATGGAAAACATGCCCGTGGGGAAATCATGAAGTTACTGGAAAGTGATGATTTTTTAGTAAATGGAGAAAATTACTCTGTGCTGGATAGGGTTTTGTTCTAGGAGGTGGTGTGAAGATGGTTGCTACTAAAATCATTGTGTATCGATTTTTTTGCTTGTTTGCAAAAATCGCTGGAATGACGGGACTTATTTTAGTGTTAGCCTTGTTTGTGGGCTGTAATCACAAAAATCCTCAGTTGGGCTATGAATTGTATTTGTCTGGACTGAAATCCTACAGTGAAAAGGATTTTTCTGCTACGGAAAAAATATGTCAAGAAGCTCTAAAACATGATAAAAGGCTTTTTCAGGCAGAATTGTTGCGAATAAAATCATTGTTTTTTCTCAACGAGTTGGAAGTAGCAGAAACTGCCTTGGAAAAGCTCCTTAAAAAGGTGCCCCAATACACTGATGCCCGGCTGTGGTACATTCGATTTTTGATTTTTCAGGAAAAATTCCATGAAGCAGCACCATTGTTGGAAGAAGCCCTGGCCTTTAATGAAACTGATTGGCGGATTCATTATCTGAAGGGGCTGCTTAATTCAAAAAATCAAGATTACAGTAGTCAGTTGGCAGCTCTGCAACAGGCTGAACGGGCTCTTGCTGACGGAGCAAAGGTGTATCTTGATTTGACCCATCTTTGGATGGTGTTAGGAATGGAAAGCCAAGTGGAAAAACAGCTGGAAAAGGCACGAATTCTTACTCCAAGTAAGGGAGAATTGCGAGTTTTGTTGGAAACCTTGGAAGTTTTGTCAAAAAATCAGGAGGTGCAAGATGCAGTGTAGTGTGAAAAAGGTTTCTAAAAGAAAAAATCGATTATTTTCATCAGGTGTGGCACTTCATTTTCTTTTAGTAACGATTTTTGCAGTAGCCTTCACTGGCTGTAGCAGTGTAGGAAGGGAGTCCTTCATTCAGCCTGTAGAAAATTTTATTCCGGGAAAAATCTCTTTTAATAAAGAAGATATTTATATCAATGTAAATCAGATTGAAGACAACCTGGCTCAACAGCAGGTGTTTCAAGGAATAGAGCCAAAAATCAAGGGATTTAATCAGCAGTGTAATCCCATGGGACAGTCAGGACGGCTCGTTTTAAAAATCAATCAACGGACTTTGTGGGATGGGTATTATCAAAAGAATTCTTTGGCCATAACTGGTGAAATCTACAACGAAGATCAAGAGCTTTTATTGCAGCGGACGGTTCTTGTTTCGGGAAAGGATTCAATTTTACAGGTGAAGTTTCAAAGAAAATACATTGGCTCCTTGGTGGATTCCCTGACTAAAGATTGGATGGCTTTAGCTTCCGTTGAGAGTGAAGAATGAAAAAACTTGCGGTGATTTTTATTTGCTTCAATTTTACAATTTCACTTTTTAGTCAGGTTCAGGTGACATCGGCTCAGGAGGCGATTTCCATAGCAATGCAAAATTCTCGGGAGCAGCTGTATCAGCAGATGATGGCTCTGGAACAGATGAGAAATGCCACACTTTCCGTGAAGGATTTTTTGCCTCAGTTGGGAGTTTCTTATTCAGAGTCGGATGCAGTGAATGTGGGAAGAGCTGATAGCAGAAGTAAAAGCCTGCAATTTAGTGTTAGTCAGCTGATTTTTGACGGTGGACAGGCCTGGAATCAGTATCAGTTGGATAAAATTGGAAGCCTTTTTAACTATGAAGCCTACTTGCAGTCCTTGGAGGAGTTTAAAGGTGGAATTCTTGACGGTTATCAGGGAATTGTCATGCAACAAAAGGTGGTGGACATTAAGAAAAGATTGAAGGAAGCAGGATTTGCTCGTCTTGCAGTGCTGGCCAAGGAGTTAGAATTGGGGTTGGTAAGGGAAATCGATTACCTTGACTATCTGATTTCCTGCCGCAAATTGGAGCAAGAGGAGGAGCTTGCACAAGAAGCCTTGGATATTCAAGTGGAAAGCTTTCGACAGAGCCTTGGGTTGGTCTATGGAACAAAGCTGATTGTGGAAAATCAAGGAGAAAATCGTGATGAAGCAGGGGAGCTAGAAAAAATCTATCCAGTTTTACCTCATTTTGAAAAGATTGTTGCCCTAACAGTGAATTATAGTCCTGCATTTCGGCAACAGGCTCTGGAATACAAGGCCTCTGTTCAGCAAAAAAAGCTTGAAAACAAGTGGTTTATTCCAAATATTAGCCTTGAAGGAAGCATGAACTTGTCGGGAAGGGAATTTCCCCTGCGGGAACCTGATTTTTCCCTGCGGATAAAGATGAGCTTTGACAGAAACACCCTTTTTCCCGCCAATAACACCACATCTTTGGGCTTTGATCAACAGCAGTTGCGGAGTTTGGGTAATGCTGCGTCGGGAAATTTAAATCCTCAGCTGAATTATTTTTCCCAAAAACGACTGAACTCCATTGCCTTGCTACAAAAGCAGTTTTCCTTGGAGGTTTCTGAAGAGCGGCTTCGTGATTCACTGCGGGAATTGCTCTTGAACTTTGACAATAGCTATGAAAATTACTTGTTTTCAAAGGAATCATTGGGGATTCAGCAAAAAAAGGTGGAAATTAACTGGCAAAAGCTGGAAAACGGAGCAGTAACGGAGATGGATTATCTTGAATCCTTAATTGAGCTTTCCACAATGGAGATTCAGCTGGTGGAATTGCAATCAAATCTTGTGAGCCTGCTGAGAACCATAGAACTTAGTGCAGGAATTACACCAGGAGGTTTAAATGAAATTCTATAAAAAAGGGATTTTCTTGGAAAAAAATCTTTTGAAAAAGTTTTTTTGCAATAAAAGAAAGGTGGTTTTCAGTGTTTCACTGATTTTTCTGCTACTTATCATCTTGATTTTGGTGGGATTTACCACAGAAGATCTTTCTGGACTAGATGGTGACAAAAAAAAGTCTTCATTAGCTACAAATGATGACAAGATTCTTTCTGTGGAAAAGGTGGAAGTGCTTTCTTCAAAATTATTGCAGGATATTAGCAGTTTTGGAACCATTTCCTACAGCGGAAAAAATGATGTGACGGTACAGGTGGAAGGAGTCTTGAAAAAACTCCACGTAAAGGAAGGTGATAAGGTTCATGCAGGACAGGTCCTTGCTCAGGTGGAAAACATTCAGCTGGAAATTCAAAGACAGCAGGGAGAAACGGCGGTGAATTCTGCTGAGGCTGGCGTGAATTTAGCAAAAACTCGGCTGGAGGAAGGGCGGCTTGCAGTGGAATCAAGCTTGCTGAATTTGGAAAAACTTCACTTGCAGTTGGAGCATCAGCAGTTGGAACTGGAGGAAGCCCAGCTGGAGCTAGAAAAGCAGGAAAAATTACTGGAGCTGGGGGGCATTACAGAGGCCGCCTACCGCAGTCAGCAGGTGGCACTGGAAGGTCAACGGGCCGCCTATGAAATTGCTTGCAAGGAGCTGGAAAGTCAGTCCCTAGGCTTCCGAGATGAGGATTTATTGGAGCAGGGCATTGAACCAGCCCAAGACCAGATGCTTCGGCTGCAACAGCTTATTGACTTGAACACTAGAACCTTGACTGCAGAGCTTGTTTCTGCCCAAGCCAGCCTTGATTCTGCAAAAAAGAATCTTAAATCCATCCAAGAGCTGGTATCCCATTTGGTGATTCTTTCCCCAAAGTCGGGGGTGGTGGCGGCAAAATATTTTGAGCAGGGAGAGTTCCTTGCAGAAAACGAAAAGCTTCTCACCATCATGGATGTGAATCAGGTTCATGCAGTGTTTTCCATTCAAGAACAGGATATTGGCTACTTTCAGACAGGTTCTGCAGTGGAAGTAGAGGTTCCTGCCTTGGGCCTAAAAACCATGGCTCCTGTGGCAGAGATTTCTCCCATGGCAGATCCGCAAAGTGGCAATTTTACCTTAAAGTCCTATCTTTCCAACGAAACAGAATCTATTAAGCCCGGCATGTTTGTAAAATGCCTCCTTCCCAGAGATTCCCAGCAGTATCCTGCAATTCCAGAATCAGCCTTGGTAACAGAGCTGGGAAGTAAAAAGGGTGAGGATTGGACTGGTGCAGTTTTTCTTGTTCATGAAAATCGTGCCATTAAGCAGGAGGTGGCCTTGCTGGAAAAGGCTGACGGAAAGGTGTGGATTTCCCAGGGCTTGAAGGAAGGGCAGTGGGTGGTGAACAATCCGTCTCCTTTTTTGAAGGAGGGACAAATTATTGAATAAAAAATTATCTATAATTTATATCATGATGTATACTTTTTTAGTCAGTTTTTCTTGTTCATTTATTGATTTTTCTCGGCTAGAGGTGCACTGTTCCCTGCCAGAAAATGGAGGTTATTTTAATGAAGCTGAACTTGAAGTGATTTTTTCTCTGGAAGTGGAAGCTTTGAGTTTACAGGAAATCATTGTATTACAAAGAAATGGTTCTACTGTTGCAACTGAGCTTCGCAAAACAGGTGCCTCTGTTTTTATCAAGCCTACAGAGCCTTGGCAAAAGGGAGCGTCCTATAGTCTTGGTATTCAAGGTGATGCGGCCTTGGTGGCAGGGGGCAGTCATCAGGTACGCTTGTACCGTCGCTTTACCTATGGCCCCCAAACTGGAGCTTTTTCTTTGGTGGATTGGAAGCAGCCTACTGAAAATGAGCCTTCCTTGGAATTTCAGTTTACCTTTCCAGTGGATGTTCCATCCTTTTCTAAAAATTTCTCCCTTACTCCTTCAATTTCCTATAGTTATCAGCTAGAAGATGAAGGACGACGGGTAAAAATCATTCCCGCGGAAGAGTGGAAGTATAACCAGCGATATAGCTGGAGTATTCAGGGGCTGGAATCTCAGGAGGGATTTTTGCTGGACAAGAAGTATGAAGGGGATTTTCTGGGGCAGATTGACACGGAATTGCCTGTTTTGGAAAAAATCTGTGCTGTGCATCTTCTTGGGGGAAATGAGTATTTTCCAAAGGAAGGAGATGGTATCACCCTGTGTGATAAGGAGCCCCTGCTGTTTCAGTTTTCCAAGGATATGGATTTTGATTCTGTGAATTCTGGCCTTCGTTTTGAGCCAAGTTGTGCTGGTCAGCTACGGAGAGGAAACAACAACAGGGAATTCTTGTGGGTGCCAGAGGAAAATTGGAGTTTGGAAGAAGAGTATCGGGTGGTGGTGTCTGCTGAGGTGCAGGATCTTTCAGGAATTTCCTTGGGCAAGCAGCAGGAAGCTTACTTTACCGTGGACAATGACTTTTTGCAGGTACTTTCAGTTAGTTTGGGGGATGGTGGAACAGAAATAAAGGATTTTCAGTCACCAGAAACCTTGCAAATAAACTTACAGGATGCCGTACCAGTTTCAGTCCAGAGTCAGGATTCCACCATTATGACAAAAATAACTTTTAGCAAGGATTTTGATCCTGAAGGCTTGGTGCAGGCTCTGGATTCCATTTCCATGGAGGTATTTTTCCCTTTGACTGCTTCCTATCCTGTTTTGGAAAAGGTAAGAGTTTCAGGAGCATCAAGCCTTGAGCTTTGATGGTCTGGTTTTTCACCTAGCAGTGACGAGGTGGATAATTATTATCGGCTAAACATTGCAGGTGGGGCCTCTGGACCCCAAAGTGCAGCTGGAAATTATCTTAAGGAGGATGTATGTGTAATCGTTCACGTTTTAAAATCATAAAAAAACTGACAAGCTTGATGTTCCTTGGCATCCTGCTTTGGGCCATGGCTTCCTGTGGTACCCTTATGTTGCCTCCACTGGAAGTAACTTCTTGTGAGGTGGGAACGGCCACTATTGTGGTGGAATTCACCCTGCCTCCTGACCTTGCTTCCTTGGAGGATGGCCTTTCAGTAACGGAGGATGGTATCAAAATCGAGGGAAAAATCACCATTTCTGGAAAAAAGGCTGAATTCACTCCCCTGTATGGCATCAAGGATAATTACGATTATGTGGTTCGCATTGAAGCTGGCACTGAGGATGGGCAGGGGCACTCCTTGATGGATACCTTTGTATACGAATATTCAACACGGACTGAAAAAGCTCCTTTTACGGTGGATTTTCCTGTTCCAGAAAAAACTTTTTCAGAAAACTCTTTAGAAACAGCTTCACATGGAAATGTAATTGGCGGTGAAATCCATGTTCTTGATGAAGTGTCCACCATTCAGTTGGAATTTTCAGCTTCTGTAGACAAAAAATCCTTGGAAACAGGATTAACTGTGACCCCATCCTTTGAATATTTTTTGGAATACGAAAAAAATGATTGCCTCGTTCGGCTTGTCCCCAAAAAACAGCTGGAAATAAATCAGCGGTATGTGGTGCAGCTGAAAAACTCTGTCATGGATACAAAGCGAAATGTTCTGGAAAAGGATATGGGATGGAGCTTTTTCTACAAATTAGATGAAATTCCCCCAGAAATCACTTTTAAACATGCTACCTCCACTGAAAATATTTTATTTGAAGAAAACTCTATCACAGAAATTGTGGGGGATACACTGGAGCTTGGCCTTGAAGACTGGATTATCTTAGATTTTAGTGAAAAACTTGATCTTGATGCAGCAGCCTCATTGATTTCTCTTGAATCCCTTGATATGGGCGTCATTTCTCCTAGTATGGAAATCATCAAGGATTATAAAAATGGCAATCGTCTTGCCCTACGTCCTCAGTGGAATGGAAATAGTAGAGATTTTTGGGGAAGTCACTGGCAGTTGGTGGTAAAAACAGGTCTTGAAGATGGGGCGGGAAATAAAACTACAGAAGAAAAAGTGTTGTTTCTTTCCTATACTTTGGAATCCCAGCGTCCACTTGAGTTTTTAGGAGCCTTATTGGTGGATACAGAAAAACAATCTGGTTTCAAAGCTTGTTTTTCACCCCAACATCCCTTTTTATCCATGGCTCTTGACCCTCAGTTTTATCCTAATCGAGCAGAGGAGCTTCCCAGCAAGGTAGAACTCCACCTCTTTTTTAGTCTTTCTGAAAAAGCTGATGCTCTCAATGATTTTAGTCTCATGGAAAATATTTCTCTTTCTGCCTCCAACGATTGCTGTGAATTGACGGTAAAAAAGCTTCTTGGTCAAGATTCTTCCCAAGAGTGTAAAAATCAATTTCAGGAATTTATGGTGGAAATGGAAGGGCTTGGTGAAGAGATTTTTTCGGAAATAGCTGATTCAACTTCTCTAGTAATGGTGAGCTTTCAGGTGGAATTGTTGAACAGGGATAACAGTGGCTTGGTTACCTTGGAGCTGGAGGAAGCTGTAGCTGATTCTTTGGGCAACAAGTTGGGAAAAATGATTGTGTGTCAGGTGAACAAGCTATGATTAAATCCTTGATTTCCTTTTCCGTTCATCACCCCGTTTCTCTGGTGTCTGTGCTTTTTGCCCTGTGGCTGTGGGGCCTGTTTTCCTGCTGTACCTTGGAGGCTGACTTTGTGCCGGAATTAAGCCAGCGGGAAATTCTGGTGTCTGCAAAATACGAGGGACTAGATCCCTTTGACATGGAGCGACTTGTAACTCAGCCTTTGGAGGAAGGACTTGCTCCTTTGAAGGGCTTAAAATCGGTGGATTCTGTTACCCGTAGTGGCCTTTCCTTGATTATGCTGGAGCTCCATTGGGGAACTGACCTGGATCTTGCCTTGGTAGAATGTCGTGAGTTGGTGGACTTGTGTTATGGACAGCTTCCCTCCCGCTGCGAAAAGCCCCAGGTAAGCCTTCCGTCAAGTTTGGGAGCTGCCATGCTGGTGGCCATTGTGCCAAAGGATGGAGACCTTCGTTATGGTCGCTATTTGGTGGAAAATGACATTAAGGGGCGGTTTCAGCGACTGGAAGCCTGTGGTGGAGTGAAAATCACTGGAGGCGAAAAGGAAGAAGTGCAGGTTCTGGTGGATTACGACGCCATGGAAGCAAAGGGGGTAAGCCTTGGATTTATCAGTGAAAAGATTGCAGCCTCTAATTTTCAGTATCCAGCAGGAACTATCCGTGAGGGGGATCGAGAGCTTTTGGTAAAAACTGAGGGTTTGTATAAAAATCTTCAGGAAATAAGAGACATGCCCCTTTTATATGAAGATTTTGGGCTGGTGCGTCTTTCAGATGTGGCTCAGGTGGAAATGGGAAGCCAGGAACAGGAAAGCTTTTTCCTGTATGAAGGGAAGACTGCCCTTTGTTTGAGCATTGCAAAGGCTCAAGATGCAAGTCCTGTGGCTCTTTCTCGGCAGGTACAGGATGAAATTCATGAGCTCTGTCAGCAATATGGAGATTTTTATGATTTTGTAGTTATAAAAGATCTCTCTCAGGAGGTAACAACTTCTCTTGTTTCACTGGCCATTTCCTGTGGGGTGGGTGTGATGGTGGCCGCCGCTGTCATCTTGTATTTTTTGCGGTGCTGGAAGGTATCCATCCTCTTGTCCAGCCTCATTCCCCTCTGTGCCCTTCAGGTGATGTTGGTGCTGTCTCTGGCTGGAAGAACCATGAATCTCATGTCCCTCTGTGGAATGGCAGTGGGAATTGGTATGGTGGTGGATGCTGGGGCAGTGGTGTTGGAAAACTTGAACAAAAAGCTGGTGAATTTTTCCAGCATCAGGACTAGGCATCAGGGGCATTGTGTTGACAAAAATGAATTACAAGATCTTATTGTAGCAGGGACAGCAGAAGTTGCCTTGTCAAATACTGGTTCTGCTCTTACCACTGGTGCCGTATTTTTGCCACTGTTCTTTCTTGATGGCCTTTTGGGAGAACTCTTCCTTGATTTAGCCTTGGCGGTTATGGCTGCTATCCTTGCTTCTTGGCTTCTTTCCCTGTCCTATATTCCTGCACTGTATCAGTATATTGCAAAAAAAAGCAATTTTACCCAGGGGGAAGGAACTTTACCCTTTCGTAAAACTCCCGAACTGGTGGCTCGTTTGGAAAAAAGCTACCAAGGATTTTTGGAAAAGGTCATGAAACAACGGCGGCTAGTGGTTTTTCCTGTGGCAGGCTCTCTGGTATTGGCAACAATTTCCCTTGTGTTCTTGGATTATCAGCTTTTGCCAGAAATCCACCAGGAGCTGATTCAGGTGCAGGTGACCTTTCCTGCAGGAACCACCTTGTCATCCATGGAAGAGGTGGCCTGCCAGATGAATGAGGCTTTGGAAGATACTGGTATTCAACAGGTGGCAATTTTTGGTGGACTGGAAGCTTCTGATTACGAAAGCCTTGCCCAGCCTCAGCAAAATCAGCAGGTGGTGCAGCTGCTTTTTCGGCCACCAAAAACCATGAAACTTGATGGAAAGGCGGTAGAAGGACTGTTGGCAGGCCGTGGGCTAAAGGTGGCTCTTTTAGAAAACCAAGATATTTTGTCTCAGGTTCTGAACTTAAAGGAAAAATCTTATCTTGTAACCTTAAATAATTCTGGAGGAAATAGAGATACTTTAACAAAAAAGACTAGTGTATTTGCTGATTTTAACCTTGTTCCCCCGCTGGTTCAAGAAAACTTGGGGGAAAATCCAGGGGAGGGCTTTGGAACACAACTTGTATTTCAGCCTGATGGATTGGCTACATCCCGTTTTTTCACCAACGGTATGGAGGTGGCCCTTGCTGCAAACCAGCTGGTGGCGGGGGTGGAGTCAGCTCCCTTTTATCAGGAAGGACGGCGTATTCCTGTGCGGGTCAAGCTTTCCTCTGGCCACCAGCTGAGCTCCAGTGAGCTGGCTGCCATGAATGTTCAGTTGGAAAAGCTACGGTTACCCTTGGGACTTCTTGGTTCATTTACGGAAAAGCCAGCCCAAGAAATTCTATATAGCTCCAATAGGCAGCCAGCAGTGATTGTGTATCATGATGAAGCCTTGGATGCAGTGTCCCATGGTGAGGTTCAAAAACTGGCTTTTCAGCAGGATCTAAAGCTCCTTGATCTTCATCACCAAGAAAGTCAGGAAATGGTGGGAAACGGTACTGTATTGCTGGTGGTGGCCCTGTTGCTACTGTATTTTATTATGGGAGCACAATTTGAGTCTTTTTTGATTCCCTTGTTGTTGCTGGCAGCCCTGCCTCCTGCCTTTGGTGGAGCCTTAGCCTTGACTTGGGTGAGTGGTCATGTGTTTTCCATGAATACGGTAATTGCCTTGGTGGTGTTGTTTGGCACTGCAGTGAATAACAGTATCATCCTCTACGAAAGCGTCCTGCAGCAGGGTGGTTTTTCTGTCGGCTCCATTGTGAAGGCGGCGGTGTCCAAGCTGGAAACCATCCTTGTAACAAATCTTACCACTATCTTTGCCTTGGTTCCCTTTGCTCTGGATCCCACAGGTACCAATAGTCAAGCTTCCTTGGCGGTGGCTATTGTAGGGGGCCTTGGACTTTCCATGGTGTGTGTCTTGGTGATTATTCCCGTGATCTTTGC
>JAGBXW010000071.1 GCA_017629095.1 Treponema sp.
ATTATTTAAAATAGACAAAACAGGCGGAAAAATAATTTCCGCCTGCAATACAAATATAGAGGGGTGATAGATTGAGACATTTGACCAAGATTGAAAAATTAAAACTTGAAGAATATGTTATCGAATTAAGGATAAAAGAAAATTTAACACTTATAGAAATAGAAAAGGCTATTAAACAAAATAAGGGGCTAATTGTGAGCCGGGAAGCTGTTAGAAAGTTTTTATCTCGGAAAAATATAGAATAATACCCGATATTACACGATATTACCCGAAATTACACAATATTTTTAAAACATATAAACAGCAAAAAAATACACCCAAAAAGAGAAAAAATATATAATTTTATCAAATTAAATGATTTTTTTTATCATTTTTTGTGTTTTGTTACAAAGTATCAGAAATTGTTACATCAACTCCTACCCATCTTTTTCCATTTTTATGAGAGAGATAAGAGACATTTTTTCCAAAATGTAAATCATGCTTTGACAAAAAAATGTCTGTCATATCATCATAAAGAACGAATATTGGTTCAAAGGCATAATCCCAAGCTATTCCTTTTTCCGTAAATATGATCGCATCTTTGCCACTTTTACCCATCATAGAACAATCAAGGAATCCTAGTACTTCATCTGTCCTAATGTATCCCCGCCCAATAGATTTTAAGCCATTTTGGATTCTTTGAGGATATTTATCAAAAGTCTCGTTTGATTTTGTACACCATCGTATTGACTCCTTTGTAATTTTTGGAAGCCATTTGTCCAAAATTGCCAGAATTTTATTCTCTTGAGTCTCACTATATTCATTCCAATCATCATCCTCATCATTCCAGGTATCATCATTGTCAGTAATATCTTCCTCAAGATTATATCCACATTCTGGACAAAATTTTGAAAAATTTTCCAATGAAGTTCCACATTCAGAACAAAAACTTGGACTTGAAAAATCTCCTTCAATTTTTACTCCACAATCACTGCAAAACTTTGCAGAATCAGCATTTTCATATCCACACCCTAAACATATTTTCATGCATATCCTCCTTGAATCAAACCAGTATATTCACTCTATAAAACACAAAATCTGCCTAAATTTTTGTACCACAACGTGAACAGAATTTTGCATTTGGTTTATATGTTGCTCCACAACTCAGACAAGTACAACGATCTTCTTCGATAAGAAGAAAATCATTTCCTTCTAAAATCGGATTTGCTTCATTTAGTACGTTATCAATTTCGGAATAGTTAATTCTATTCAGACCAACTTCTCCAGATTTTTTCACCAGCTGAACTTTACACATAGCATAAAGTAACTTAACCAACAAGGCAGTATTTTCCACAAGAAGTTTTTCTTCATTGGTGTACATATTCCAATCCCTACGATTAGAGACAGTGACAAGGGTTGTTAAATTTGAAAGTTGCTTTACATAACTCTCTTGTATCGAAGTCATTGTAAGAAAATATTGACTGGCAACACTGTCCAATTCAACTAAATAATCACAAATCTTGTCAATTTCTTCTTCTGCTTGCAGCATCTGAGCCCATGCCTCATCAGCCTTGTCCGACAGTTTTTTTCCCGTAATACTGAAAATAACTCCACCAACGAGTAAACCTACCCCTAATGTTGCTCCACCTAAAACCGCAGATCCTAAAGCCATACCGCCACCACCTGCAGCAAGTGCACCACCACCTAAGGCAGCCAATGTTGCATTAGTGGCAGCAGCTCCACTGAGAGAAGCGATGGCAGTTCCTGTAGAAGCGGTTCCAAGAGCCATGACAGCGGCAGTAGTTGCACCAGCAGCAGCAAAACCTCCTGCTGTACCAACAGCGGCTCCCCCTAACCCACCAAGTAGCACACCTGCACCTACAGAAGTTTTTTTCAGCTCCTCTGCCGTATAAGATGGAAGATTTACCCCGTCTTTTGAAATCTTTTCAAATTCTGGTTTATTGTGTATTTTTTCAAAAACTTCTGTAAACTTAGAAAAACTTTTCAAAATTTCCAATTCAGTTTTTCCCAATTCATCCATGGTAAAAGTTGTTGTTTCGTTTTGTTCCTCAAATCTCGAAACATTTCTCTGATGTCTTCTATCCGCAGACTCCATGGTGTCTTTGGCATCCTTCATCTTTACTGCTCCGTGAATTCCGGCTCCTACTCCACCAGCACCAGCAAGTGCAGCAGCACCTCCAATAATCAAAGGTAATAATGGTAATGGCATATTTTCCTCCTTGCCACAATTTATTCTTTCCCCTGTAAAATAGAACAGGATTTATAATTTACTTCCAAATATTTTTCATAGCTCATCAAATGCTTAAACAGATGGTAACTCTCGTCAACTCGGCACAAAGAGGGGCGAGTATCGTAAATGGAACAAAGGTTTCCCATCAAGAATTTGCACACACCATCTCCTTGGTGCAGTTCATCAAAGGGAGCTACGGCAGGCAGATTTCTACAACAGATTCCACATTTTGAACAGTTAAACATCAACGGAACCTCAATACAGCTGATTTATCCTGCATAAAGCTATCAAAACTGTCATGTGTATTCTCCCAAGACATAGTGATACCCATATTTTTCATTTCTTGAACTAAAATCAGATTCAACTGCTCATCAGATTGTGCTAAAGAAAGTTTACCTACAAATTCATTGAATACAGCAGTTTCTTTCTTAAACTGCTCGAAGTTAATTTGTTCAAGCTGTGTTAAATACAATGTCAGAGCTTCGTTGATTCTAATGTAAGCATCCAACTGTTTCTGCAATGGGAAACTGATACCCAAACGAATACATACTTCTCTAAATACAAGAGAAACTAAACGATACCAAGCAACAATATTTAAACGTAGAAAAAAGTTCACCCAGTTTCCACCAGAACGAATTGCTGCATCAGCACCATCCATTAAACACAATGTACCATCTCCGATAATAAGCATAATTCTAAGATCATCATGCATCTTAGTCGGTATGCACTCTTTTAGTGGTCGCTTATGATAGAAATAATGTTTGATCGCCCAAATCAACTTTATTAACAGCTCGCAAAGAACAACGGGAATTGCCATCGTCAATCCAAAACGAGCATCATATCCCTCTTGAAATACTTTAGTGGCTACAGTTGCCAATGTATTTCTGTCTTGACCGACTTGAAAACTTCCAAAATCACACAATTGGAACAACTCGTAGAACGGAATTACAACACCGCTTCCCCTGCCAGATGCACCAGAACTGCCAGCAACATCAGACATAATATGACCAAACCAGTTTGCCACTCCACAAAAGAGTTTAGCTACAAGGTTATGTCCCTGTAATTCATATGTTTCTGTCCGAATTGTCACCAACTGGCCATTATGTAAAAAAGACGATGTTGAAGTAAACTGATTCAAAATAGAGAAAAATAATCCAATAATATCTGGAGAATGAGCCAAAGATTTCATGTGATGGTTCTTTGCAGACATCGTAAACAGGCCATCAACATCTCCAGAATGTCGTTGGTCATAATTTACAGGAAATTTTTTCTCCAAGAAACCAATCGCACTGGCAATACTTTTTTCTTTTCCCTCTCTGGGTGACCACCCACAAGTTTTGGCAAAAGCCATAACGGTTTTGTCTACTTGGCCATCAGTCCATCCCTGTAAATTGCTATCGGTAGGTGCACCAACCAAGAAAATATCAACTAATCCAGCAATTGCACCACAGCCAACCGCAATCAAATAGTCATACTTATCACATTTATCATTGTAAAATGCAGGCTTCAAATTTCGATCATTACGAATGACGCTACTATCTACACCGCTCATTGAAAGCCTCCACCAGATATTTTTATAGATTTTACAGAAAATCTTTTGACAATTATTCCAACAGAAACATCCCCCACAAAATTACAACAAGCAACTGTTCCCATATTTTCTCCCTCAATCCATCTTAAAGACTACTATCGTAAAATATCAGTACTATTTCTTACTATAAGACAATCTTAATTCTAACTTTAAGAATACTTTTAGTCAATAAAAAAAATAAGTAGTCTTATAGTAAGTATATGATTTACCAATACCGTCTTATGATTGTAATAGCATGACTACCAGAGAAATTTTCAAGAGGAACCTAAAATACTACAGGAAAAAGAAGGGATTAACCCAGGAGCAATTGGCGGAGCTAGTAAATTGCAATCCAAAATATATTTCTGGGATAGAATCACGGAATAAATTCCCCTCGGCAGAGACTATAGATGCACTGGCTTCCGTACTGGAAATTTCCGCCGCCCAGTTATTTGAAGAAGAAGGCTCCCCACGAAATATGGCAGCCTTTGACAAGGAACAGTTCGCAGAAGAACTTGTAAACGGTCTCCATGAGTTGATTCGAGAAGATGTGCTAAACTTTTTAGAGGAAAAATTAGGTGGGTGAACCCCTAGCCTTCAATACGAGACATGGCGATTCGCTTAGTACGCACTCCTTCCAAAAGCTGGCACATGGCCTGCTGATTGTCAGTTTCCAGGTGGTAGCGAAACTCTTCCAGAGACTGCTGAAAACTATCGATATGGCCCAAAAGCTCACTCTTGTTGGCAGAAAAAAGCTCTGTCCACAGGGGGGCATTTATCATGGCAATTCGAGTTAAATCCTCAAAGCTTCCACCACCAAAGGCTGTAATCTGAGTATCCTCAGCACTATCCACCAAAGCAGCAGCAATTACGTGACACAGCTGGGAGGTAAAGGCAATCTTGTGGTCATGGACTTGAGCATCAGTCTCAATGATTCGAGTAAAGCCCAAATCCGTCACCAGATTCTTAAAAAAGGTCAAATGCTCAGCCTTGTTCTGTTCCAGTGGCATGAGAATGTAGTTGCGTCCGGCAAAAATCTTGGCAGAGGCATGGGTATAGCCTTCCTTTTCGCTTCCTGCCATGGGATGGCCACTGATAAAATCCACATCATCACGGAGAATTTTCGGTAGATTACGGATAATTTCCGCCTTTACACCAGAAATATCCGTGACAATGGAATTGGGTTTAAAATGTGAACGATTTTTTTCCATAAATTGCAAGGTGGCATGGGGATACAAGCAGATGAACACCACATCACACTGAGCCAGCATAGCTGGAACTTCATCAAGAGTAAATCCTGAGTCGATGATACCATCTGATAAAGACTGAGTGAGAGAAGCCCCATTTATATCGCAGGCAAAAATCTTGCCACTGCTCTGAGGTCTTCCAAGCACCTTTTCCCGAATGGCACGGGCAAAGGAGCCTCCCATCAATCCTAGTCCTACAAAACCATAGGACAAGTTATGTGGATTAAGCCAAGATTTTTCCCCTGTTACACCTGTATCCTGCCACCTTGATTCACTCATATTGCTCGTTCCTCCACAGCAGCATACTTTCTCAGCTTTTGCATCAGCTCATCAAACTGAGCTGGTGTCAAGGATTGTTCTCCATCACAAAGGGCGCACTCTGGACAGTTATGCACCTCTACCATGATTCCGTCGGCTCCAACAGCAAGGGAAGCAGTGGCCAAGGTGGGAACCATCCAGCTCATACCACAGGCATGGCTTGGGTCCACCACTACAGGCAGGTGACTTTCTTTTTTCAAGTAGGGTACTACGCTCAAATCCAAAGTATTACGAGTGTAAGGATCAAAGGTTCTAATTCCCCGCTCACACAAAACAACATTGTCGTTTCCCGCTGCCATAATGTATTCTGCAGACATCAAAAGCTCTTTTACAGTATTAGCAAGACCACGCTTTAAAAGAATAGTTTTATTACAACCACCAAGCTCCTTCAAAAGATCAAAGTTTTGCATATTTCGAGCACCAATCTGAATCACATCTACATCATTGAACAAATCCAACTGAGTAATGGACATAAGCTCTGTTACTACAGGCAAGCCAGTTTCCTTCTTTGCTGCCAGCAACAAGTCAATTCCCTGACTTCCCAATCCTTGGAAGCTATAAGGACTTGTTCTTGGCTTAAAGGCCCCACCACGCAGGAAGCGAGCACCAGAAGCCTTTACCGCTTGAGCAATTCCCACCAGCTGTTCCTCGCTTTCAATGGAACAAGGGCCAGCAATAATAGCCACAGAACCGTCGCCAATAACAGCGGGAGTTACACCACTTTGATTTTCTCCCACCCGCATGATAGAATCTTGGGGATGAAAGGCTCGGCTGGCCCGCTTGTAGGGAGCCTGTACCCGCACAACCTTGTCTACCACAGGATGCACTGTTAAGCTTTCGCTCTTCATCTGAGATGTATCTCCTACCAAGCCCAAAATTGTATGATCCACACCATGGGAAATATGAACATCAAATCCCAAGCTCTTCAAATGGCCAATAAAATCCTTTTCTGCCTGCTCCTGTGTGTTAGGCTTCAAAACTACAATCATCTTTTCTTCCTCCTTGTCAGATGATTCGGGCAACCATACCACAAAACTTTTCCTTCTGTTTTAGTATAGCCCCTTAAAACAAAAAAAGCCCCTTTCGGGACTTCTAACACCTTCTATGGTCACAAGCCCCAGGGGGCTTTTTCCAGCAACGTATACGCTAGTATTAGACACCCCGTCCTACATGAGAAATATTCCAATAATAATAATAGTAAAATCCAAAA
>JAGBXW010000072.1 GCA_017629095.1 Treponema sp.
GAAGAAAGTGTAGGCTGGAGAGGCTGAAGAATCAGGACATTCATTTTGAAAGATGGTATACTTTAGTAAGGAGGATTTCATGTTGTACAATTTTGTGGAACTGCCAGACCAAACGATTATTAGTCATTCGGAGATTCTGAACAAAGATGGAAAGGAACAGGTTCGTGTATACATCGAAAAACCAATTTATGAAGGATTTGCTACAGCAATTTGTTATTTACCAGATTACGAATGGACTGAGGTTTCTGGATTTACAACAGAAGAAATGGATTATTTGAAAGATTTTGTAGAGTCAGAAGCCCACATGATTTTTGAGTTTGCTGCTACAGGAGGCTTTGACAATGCCTCAAATTTTTAAAGTGGGAAAATATCTCATTTATTTTTGGTCAAACGAAGGTAATCCCCGAGAGCCTGTTCACGTTCATATTTCTGAGGGTAATCCAGCTCCAAATACAACAAAGGTGTGGATAACAAAGAAACAAAAATGTATTGTTGCAAATAATGAGTCTCGAATACCGAGCCATACCCTAAACCTTTTGTTACGTGTGATAGAAGGTCGTTCCTTTGAAATCATTGCTAAATGGCAAGAATTTTTTGGTGAAGCACAGTTTTATTGCTAATTCTTCAGTTGATTCAAACAAATGCAAAGGGCTGAAAATCCAGCCCTTTTTCAGTTTCCATCACAGAAGCTTTTCCTGTGGCTCTATTACAGGGCTGCAAGAATCTCCGCTGCGTGGGTTTTGGTGTTTACCTTGGGATATACCTGGGTAATCACCCCATTTTCGTCTACCACAAAGGTGGATCGAATAATTCCCATATAGGTCTTTCCACACATTTTCTTCTCGCCCCAAGCACCAAAGGCTTGGATGGTGGTAGTTTCCACATCGGAAAGCAGATGGAAGGGCAGTTCAAACTTGTTTCGGAATTTGGTGTGGGAAGCGGTACTATCCTTGCTTATTCCCAAAACAACAGCATCCTTTGCAAGAATCTGGTCATATACGTCACGAAAGCCACAGGCCTCTGTGGTACAGCCAGGAGTGTTATCCTTGGGATAAAAGTAAATCACCATTTTCTTTCCCTTAAAGTCGGCAGGTGAAATCATGGTGCCATCCTGATTAGGAAGGGAAAATCCTGGTACTGTATCTCCAACTTGAAGCATTTTTTCCTCCAAAAGTAAATAAAATTGATTTTATTCCGAATGGTATAGAAGGGATATATGTTTGTCAAGAATAAACTATATTTGATTGACTTATGTCATTTTAGGAATTACAATGAAAAATATATCCATTTTCTGTTTTTTAAATATAGATAACAAAATACTGAGAGGTGGAGAGTGAAATTATTTGAGCTTCGACATAAAATTCTTTTCAAAATCATTTTTTCTGTTTGTATTGTCATTGGAAGTAGTATTGTAGGCTTATCTATTTTTCTTTTTAATCAACTTAATTCCATGAACCTTGGAGATGGTGTTTCTGCAAAGGTCATTTTGTTGTCTCTCGGTTCTACAATCTTTGTGTTGGGGTTGGTAGGAATCACTTCTATCATCATTCTCCAAACATATATCTTACTTCCCATTAATAAGGCTATTGTAGCCTTTAGAAAGTTACAAGGTACTGATGGTTTAGCCGATTTAACCTATCGAGTGGAAGTTCGGAGTAAGGATGAGATAAGTCAACTTTGTAACTTTGTGAACCAGTTCATTGATATGCAGCAGGAAATCTTGATGGATGTTAAGAATTCCAGCAATGCTATTACTAATATTACTCAAACTCTTTCTTCTTCTAGTCGAGATGCAACAAATGCTGCAGAATATATCACCCTTAATATTTCCAATGTCAATCAACAGGTAGAAAAACAAAATCAGGCGCTGCAATCTGTTGTCAATATCATTGGTGCCAGTGTTAAAAAGATTGGTGGCTTGGACGATCTGATTAATCAGCAAACGGCAGGTATTTTAGATTCCTCCTCTGCCATTGAACAGATGGTAGGAAATATCAATTCTGTTTTCAATTCCATGAAAAAAATGGCCCATGAATCACAGCAACTAACGGTCATTACAGAAGAGGGGCGAAATCGTCAAGATGAAGTTGCACAACAGATTGATAATATGGTACGCCAGTCCCAGCATTTGGCTGAAGCTAACGATGTAATTGCCCAAATTGCTGATCAAACGAATCTTTTGGCTATGAATGCTGCCATTGAAGCTGCCCATGCAGGAGAGGCTGGAAAGGGATTTTCCGTTGTTGCTGATGAAATCCGTAAGTTAGCAGAAGATGCGGCAGAGCAATCTAAGGCAATTTCTCTTGAATTAAAGGAGATTTCTCGAGTGATACAACAAGTTGTAAACACTTCCGAAAAATCTCAAGAGGGATTTTCTGAAATTACAGACAAGGTTTCTTGTACAAATAGCATTGTCCAAGAAGTGTCTCATGCCATGGCTGAGCAACAGATCACCTCTAAGCAAGTTCTGTTGTCATTACAAGCTATTAATGATAGTAGTATTGAATTACAAAATACTTCTTCAGAAATCAATAAGGATATGGTTAATCTCCAGAAATTTTCCCATAACTTTGATGATATTGCTGCCAGCGTTGCCTCCAGCATGACTCGTATGGATATGAGCGTTCGAGAAATTGATTCCAACGACAAGACGGTGGTACAACAGGTGGAGCTAGCAAATATTGCCACTTTGCGGTTGGACAACTTGTTGTCAAAATTCAAACTTAACTAAGACTTGTTACAATATCAAGGACTTGATTTAAATAGCTTGCTCCAAACAGATTTAAGTGATTCAGCAGGTGGTAAAGGTTGTATACATCTAGTCTGGAGGCGAAATCCCTCGGAATGGGATGTACCTGATGGTAACTTTCGTAAAATTTCCGGGGAAAACCACCAAAAAGTCGTGTCATCGCCAAATCAGCTTCCCAGTGTCCGCAATATGTTGCTGGATCAATAAGCCAACCTTGGCCATCTGTGCCGGTGTATACATTTCCACCCCACAAATCCCCGTGGAGAAGGGAAGGTCTTTCTGGTTCTGGTAAAAAAGTCTCTAATCGGTCTAACAATTTTTCATTGGCCTGTTGCTGTTTCGGTGAAAAATATCTTGCTGCCCACTGAAATTGGGGGCCCAGCCTACATTCCCTGAAAAATTCCACCCACGAAGATTTTCCCTGATTTTTTTGAACTGTGGCTCCAATATAGTTATCAATGGTAAAACCAAAGTTCTTACTCTGGGAATTCGGCGGAATTGTTGCTTCTCTGTGGGGTGCCAAGTGGCTACAGTCTGCCAAATGGAATCTAGCAAGATTTTGACCAAATGTTTCCCAGTAGTTGGAAGCCTTTGCTGTGGGAGGCAGAAATTCTAGTAATAAAAAAGAACAGGGGCCTCGTAAGGGATTGTTGTTTCCCTCATCTATGCCCCAAGCTAAGACTTTTGGTGTTTTTAATATTCCCAATGAGGCAATTGCTTGCAAACCAACAACTTCTGTACGGAAGAAATCTGCATTTTGTCGGGAGTTAGCCTTCATAAAGATGACTTCAATCTGGCCACTTTTTGATGCTACTTCAAGTTTGTAGGCATGGTTTATATCTCCCCCCAACACAGGGCGTGCAGATATAACTTTTTCAAACCCCAAGTCTTGTATTGCTTGTGAAAAATTTTTTTGTGGATATTGCAATAATACATCAATCTTCATAATGAAATTTAAGCTGGTATCCTACATGTTTGTCTTGACCATGGTGCTTACCTCAGCAATGTGTCTATCGATTTCCTCTGCTGTAAGAGGTTCAATTTCCAGCATCATGTCTTTGAACAAGGCTTTAATTTCATCTTTTTCAAGAATCCGTTTGTAGCCTTCATATAGCTTTTGAATAATGTCCTCATCTGTTCCCTTGCGTGCCAGGAGAAAACTTCTGTTCTTGCAATAAGCGGTGTAACCATATTCTCCTACACCCTTTGTACCAGCAAAAAAGCCTTCTGTACTTCCTTTTTCATCAAAAAGCACTACAGGAGTGATAATTCCATCTTCAACACCTGCCTTTGCCTGGGACTGATGGGAAATAGCAAGATGAACCTCTTTGTTAATGAGGGCTTCCAATGCCAAGTTTGCTCCATTGTAGGCTACTACTGTCATGTTCAAACCAAGTTCCTTAAAAAGACTACGAACCATAAAACTTTCTATACTTGTTGAACCTCCTACAGCTACTAAGAGGTTTTTTCCTTCTCCATAGGCTTTGAGACTTTCCAAGTTGGTAATATTCAATTTTGAATCAGCCATCATTATAAAGGTTGCAGAACACAAATTGATAATTGGTTCAAAATCATTGTAATTGAAGGTTTGTGCCTTGGCGTTTCTCACATTGGGAGTAACAGCAAAGGCGTTTTCGCTTCCAATGATGAGGTGTGGCTCATTGGCCTTTTTTTTCAGAAAATTGGTGAGGGCAATGTTTCCCCCATCTCCCAACATAGAAGACATAGTTAACAGAAAATTATCAGAAAGAGTGATGGAACCTTCCCTAATAAAATCATTTGTGGCAATAATTTTTTGTCCAAAAATTTCTTCTCCATAAACCGCCAGAGAACGATTGATAATATCTACCACACCATTAATGGCCCAGGGACAAACAATGGTAAGTGGTTTTCCCTGCCATTTTTCTAAGGAAATTTTCTTTTTATTTCCACCAGCAAAACTGGTTACACACAAAAACATAACAAGTACAAAAATGAAAATCTTTTTCACAAGCTTCTCCAATTCTTTTCTCGTATCTCAATACTATAATATTGTTCTGAAACAAAAAAGGCTTTTATGTTATATGTCTTGCAAAGGTTTTACAGCCACCTTTTACAATCCGTGCGTCAAAATCTAGCCCGTGGTAAATCTCTCCGTCTAGCTCGATGGGGGCAGGGGTGGTGATTTTTACATTGGTACAACGCAGGTGAGTAGCATAGCTCTTGCCCATATGCTTGCCCTTTACAAATGTAGGCATAATGGCCAAGGTGGGAATACGAGGTGGCTTGCAGATAATGAGCAAATCAATTAAACCATCTCGATTGTTGGCTGGAGGACAGAGCTTCATGCCGCCCCCAAACAAAGAACCATTGCAAACTGCTGCCATAATGCAGTCATAGCTTGTTGTTTCTCCCTCCACCTGAACCTGTACTGGATAAGATTCAAACTTCAATAAACAGTGTACCAAGGAGGTTGCATACGAAATGGAATTTTTTTTGTTGGCTGTATGCTCCAGCACCACTACATCAAGTCCTGTTCCACCCACATTCAAGCACCGGGCCTTTCCCACCTGAATGTAGTCTGTTTCATCTTGGATTCCAGCTATGATGGGAGCCAGTGCTTCTATGGGATCCATGCTAATTCCTGTTCCTGTGGCATAATCATTGCCTCTGCCAGAAGGAATCAATCCCAGTCGGCTTGTTTCAAAGTTCATGCCGTTCAAAACCTCATGAAAGGTGCCATCGCCACCAATGGCCACAATGGTGGATGCTCCCTTTCTGCATAATTCCCTGGCAAGATATTGTCCATGTCCTTGCTCCTGAGTGAGATGCAGGTTATACGCAATATTTCTTCCTTCTAGGTATTTTTTTACCTGCTGAATCACTTCTGCTCCCTGATTTTTTCCACTGAGAGGATTGGCAATAATCTCCATAAAAATAACTCCAAAATCAACTGTTGCCCTGTAAAAGGATTTGTTCAAGTATGAAAGAAAAGCTGAATCTGTTCAAGATATAACCTGTTTTTCCACAGCTGCCTTTCCCAAAAACTCCCTTGTTAGATCCAAACCTTTGTCCATTTCTGGTTTGGCTTGACAGAGAGCCTTATGAAAATTATTATAGATACATTATGACAGCTAACGAATTACGCACAAAATATATTGAGTTTTTCAAGACGAAAAACCACGTTGAGATTTCTGGCAAATCATTGATTCCAGAAAATGATCCTTCCGTTTTGTTTACCACAGCAGGAATGCATCCCCTTGTTCCCTATTTGATGGGAGAAACTCACCCTGCTGGTACACGATTGGTAGACTACCAAAAATGTGTTCGTACTGGAGATATTGACGAAGTTGGAGATGCTAGCCACCTGACCTGCTTTGAAATGCTGGGAAACTGGTCTTTGGGAGACTATTTCAAGAAGGAATCCATTGCCTTTAGCTATGAGTTCTTGACTTCCAAGGACTGGCTGGCCCTTGACCCCGAGTTGCTTTCTGTTACTGTTTTTGCTGGAGACGAAAATGCTCCCCGTGACGAAGAATCTGCTTCTTATTGGAAGGAAGTGGGAATGCCAGAGGACAGAATCGCCTTCTTGCCAGCCAGCGACAACTGGTGGGCAGCTGGACCCACAGGCCCTTGCGGGCCCGATACCGAAATCTTCTATTGGGTAGGAGAGGGAAAGCCTGGGCCAGGTTCCAACAAGGGAACCGACAGTGACAACTGGATGGAAATCTGGAACAACGTGTTCATGGAATATAACCGCATTGACGAGAACACCTTGGTAAAGTTGCCCAAGCAGAATGTAGATACTGGAATGGGCCTTGAGCGAACCACCACTGTTTTGGCTGGTAAAACGAGCGTATATCAGACAGAAATCTTCCAGCCCATTATTCAGGGAGTAGAAAATCTTTCTGGCTATAGCTACGGCACCACCGAGGAGCAGGATCGTAGCGTTCGAGTAATTGCAGATCACCTCCGTGCATCTGTATTTATTCTTGGAGACCCCAAAGGTGTGGTACCTTCCAACGTGGGAGCTGGCTACGTACTTCGCCGCTTGATTCGTCGTATGGTTCGCCACGGAAAGAAGCTTGGCATTCAAGAGGCATTTTTGCCAGGACTTGCCCAGCTCGTTATCGAAAATTTCAAGGAACCCTATCCTGAGTTGGCAGAGAATGCCGAAAAAATATTGAATGAGTTGCAGGCTGAAGAAAAGAAGTTTGGTGAAACCCTTAGAAAGGGTGAAGCTGAGTTTGAAAAGCTGCTTCCCAACCTGATGAAGAATCCCAAGAAGGAAATTCCTGGCCGTGTAGCCTTCCGTCTCTACGATACCTTTGGTTTCCCCATTGAGTTGACTGAAGAATTGGCTGCAGAAAATGGCTTTACTGTGGACAAAGATGGCTTTAAAGAAGCTGAAAAGAAGCATCAGGAGCTTTCTCGAAGCCAGAGTGCAGGTGCCTTTAAAGGTGGTTTGGCAGAACAGTCTGAAATTACCACCAAGTACCACACTGCCACCCACTTGTTACACAAGGCTCTGAAGGTAGTATTGGGGGACCACGTGGCTCAAAAAGGTTCTAATATCACTGCCGACCGTATGCGGTTTGACTTCTCTCATCCTACTCCCATGACTAAGGAAGAGGTTCAGCAGGTAGAAGATATGGTAAATCAGCAGATTCAACGTGACTTGCCTGTTTCCATGGAAATTATGGATTTGGAAGAAGCAAAGAATTCTGGAGCAACTGCTTTGTTCGGAGAAAAATACGAAGATCGAGTAAAGGTCTATACCATTGGTGATTTCTCCAAGGAAGTGTGTGGTGGTCCTCATGTGGAGCATACTGGACTTATTGGCACATTCAAGATTCAGAAAGAGCAGTCTTCTTCTGCCGGTGTTCGCCGTATCCGGGCTGTAATTTCCTAAAAAAAAAGTGTCTTTGGGTGATGTAACATTACCCAAAGACTACTGTTTGTACAGTAGATTATTTCACGCTAATTAGAATTTTTAAGATTTCTTAATTTTCTATTAGCCATAGAGGAGTTTTGAATGAAACGAATAGCTCTCTGTAGTGTACTTCTTCTTGTTAGCGGAGTGTTGGCCTTTGCCCAGGCTGATTTGCAGCCATTGGCTAACATAAAGTTGAACAAGTCCGAGTCAATTACTCTCAAGCAACTAAAAAGTCGTGTGGAATCATACAAATTGCAGACTGGAATGGCTTCTTTTACTGTGGACCAAAAAAAGGAAATTCTTGATGCAATGATAGATGAGGCCCTCGTTGTTCAGGCTGCCCAAAAAGCTGGCATCAATGTTACAGATTCAGAAGTAAATGAGTATTTCCTCGATAATATGGCTCAGCAAATTGGTCAAAAACTGACTGAGGCTCAGTTAGCTCAAATCATTACACAGCAAACAGGTATGTCTCTGGATCAGTATATTAAGGCTCAGGTGGGTATGACACTCAATGAGTATAAGGCTTATATGAAAAATCAGCTTGTTGTAAGTCGTTATATTCTTACCTTGAAGCAAGGTGAATTAGCCTCTGTTGTTCCCACCGATAGCGATATTCGTGCTTTTTACGAGATGAACAAGGCCTCCTTTGTTCAAAATGATATTCTCAAGCTCTTCTTGGTGCTTGTTCCAAAGGGAAATGATGAAAAAGCTGCTCAAAAGAAGATTACATCCATTTACGAGGAAATCAAGAGCAAAAAGACTTCTCCAGACAAGTTAAAACTTGCACAGAAGGCTAATGGATCCTATCAAGCTGGTGATTTGTATGTGAGCAAAAATACTCAGGCAGCCCAGCAATTAGGTATTTCCTATCAGGTATTGATGGAACTCTTTACGAAGAATGTAGATCATGTTTCTGAAATTACTTCCACTGCTGATGATTTTCAATTCTACATTATCCGCAACAAGTACGGTGCAAAGATGCTGGAACTGAGCGATGTAATTCAGCCTGATTCAACTATGACTATTTATGAGTATATTCGCCAGAATTTGACTGCTCAGCAGCAGAATCAATTTATGGCCCAAGCTGCCCAGGAGCTTACCAAGGAATTGCGAACTGCAAGTAACTTCCAGATGGTAAAGACTGGTTCCGCTTTGGATAAATTGCTGGAAAATTGGTAGGACAACGTGGCACGAAGAAAGGGTAGGATTTTAGCCTTCCAAGCATTGTTTTCTTGGGATATGGGCAATAAGGATGTAGCTTCCTTGATGGATTTTCCTTGGGAACATGCTTTTAAAGATGATGTTCAGCAAGACGAGGATAAAACTGTGTCGGCTCCTCTTGGGCCAAAGGAAAGTGAAACCTTCGCTCGATTGTTGGTAGCTGGTACTATAGAGCATATAGAAGAAATTGATGCTTTGATTAAAAAGCATCTTGATTCATGGGAATTGCACCGAATCAATAAGGTAGATTTGGCGATTTTAAGAATCAGCGTCTATCCATTGTTATACCAAAAGGACTTGCATCCCTCAATTGTTATTAATGAGGCGGTGGATATTTCCAAGGAATTTGGTTCTGATGATTCTTATAAGTTTGTAAATGCTGTTCTTGATAATATAAAAAAAGAACTTGGAGGGAAGTAAAAGATGAGGAAGGGAAGTTGTTTTATAGTTTGTTGTATGATTTTCCTTCTTGCTTCCTGTGGTCTTAAAAAAGAGGCTCAGTCTTTTAATACCCTCTTGGAAACAGCTGACCTTCATATCGATTCAGGTGATGGAGGTTCAGCTGTAAGTGTTTTAAAGAATGCACGGGATGCGGCTCAAAGTCCTCTGCAGTTCCTTGGGGTATACAAGAGGCAAATTAATATTGGGGAAAAAAAAGAAGCTGAAAAAACATTAAAGGCTGGTATTCGTCAATATTCAGATAATCCTGAATTGCATGCCGTGTACAGTTGGTTTTTATATGAAAATAAATCATTGTCTCAGGCACAAAGTCAAGCAGAAAAGTTGGAGGGAACGAAATATGCCTCTCTTCTTTCTCTTTTTCAGCTTAAAAAAGCGGGAGAAAAACAATCTGTAGATTATTTATCTGCTGATTTTGCATCAATCTATGCTTCTGCCTATCTTTCCACCCAAAACGATAAATGGCTTCAGAATGCGGCAGTGGTTTGTGCTGCTACCGGTGATTTTCAAAAAGCATTGGAGTATGGACAAGCTGCAAATCTTTCTGATCCTGTATTTTGGGCCTATGCCGCTTACGATGGGAAAAAATATACGGAAGCATTAGAGTATTTGTCCTTGTTTGAAAAGAATCCTCCGTCAGAGGCTTTGTTGTTGGCTTCTGATATACATACAATTTTAGGTGATATAGAAAGTGGTCGGCAGGTCAGAGAGGCATTAATTGATACAGGCACCGAAACTTTACCTGCTCAGCTGTACTTAAATGGTGCAAAGGATGCTCGAGAGAACAACGACCTAGTACAAGAAGCTGTGGCATTGTACCGTCTTTTGAAATTATATCCAGATAATGAAGAAGGTTTAGGAGCCTTGATGGAAATGGCTTTGCGGGTGCAGCTTGTTCCAGAAGAAAACAACCTTGCTAAGGCTCTTCGTGAGACAAAGCTCCGTTCTGCAGGGATGATTGCCTATGATATGTTGCCGAAAACTACTCCAGAACAGGTATTAGCCCTGTTGGATGCTTCTCACGCAAGAACAAATTCTGCTTACACTGCTGCCCTTGAGTATATTTATACTATCAGTCCACAAGTCAATCCACAGATGACAAAGGAAGAAAAGGAAGCTGCCGCATGGTTGCTGCTGGAGGCCTATAGTGGTGGAACTGCTAAAAATAGCGAAAAACTAGTGGAGGCCCTTGTTCCGGCTCTCATTTCTTTGGGACATCAGGAAGAGGCACGCCGTGTATTTGATGCTTCTTTAACGAACCGTTTTGACAGTGCTGATTATCAGGAACTGAAAGAGCAGTTGTCTGTTAAAGAGTGTGAATGTGCTGCCTATTTTGCTGTGGTAGGTGCCGGTGGGTATGTGGATGTTGACTTGGCTCAGAAGTTATTCGAATCTTTATTATCTGATCAGAGTCTGCGGTATCCTGAATTGGCTTCTACTAATAGTTATGAGGTGGAAATTCCTGTTTTAATTAATTTGGGAGAAATTTACGCTGGAAGAAGGAAGTTTGACGAAGCGTGGGATGTGTATACTCAGGCCGCTGGTCTTGCTTCTACTGCAAAAGAAAAGGCTGATATTTTGTATCGATTGGCTTGGCTTCAGCATCAAACGGGATTTTCAGAGGAATCAAAGCGTTCTTTAGAAAGTTGCCTCAAATATAACCCCTATCATCAGGATGCTAAAATTATGCAGATTCGGGTACCAAAAATTAAATAAAGCCGATGTGGTAAAAAAAAGGCCATTGCCTAAAAGGATTAAAATAAATCCTTTTAGGCAATGGCCTTTATGTTTGTAAAAAATCTTACTTGATGATGGCGATAATATCGTCAGCCTTCAAAATCAAGTGATCTTCACCTTCAATCTTGATGTTTGTACCGGAATACTTATCGTACATAATCCGATCTCCATCTTTTACCTTGATTTTTTCCTTGTCGTCACCAACTGCAATTACAACAGCAATCTGAGTTTTTTCTTGTGCTGTATCAGGAATGATAATTCCGCTGGCAGTTTTAGACTCAGTTTTTTCTGTTTTTACCAGAACACGATCCGCTAAAGGGATAACTTTCATATACTGTCCTCCATAGGATTATAACGAGTTTCTAGTATAAAATATACGTACAAATTGTACCTTCGTCAAGAAAATCGAGAAAATATCTTGTATTATAATAGAAAGTTGTGTCAAAAATACACGGGACATGGATCCCATGTGATGATTGAGTCAAAATGATACACTGATAGGAGGGGAACAGAATGATGTGTCAAAATGATACAATTTATTTACAGAAAAAAGGTGAAGGTAAATTTTTGACTCACCACCTTCTTAAAATATAGTAATTTTTATCCCCTGTCGGCAAGTCTTTTGTATATTTTTTTGAAATAAAATTTATGGTAAAAAAATATTTCTTTATATTATAAGCAAATATAAAGAAATTGTTGTATTTATTAAAAGTTGGCACGAAATTTGCTTTAGATATTATAGAATGATTGAATTGAAGGTCTGATTTCAAAGCCTTCTGTAGTGACTTGTTCTTGTTTGGAGGTAATTTTTATGAGAGCAACAAACTTTGTGATGAATTCTGATGATAATATTCTTTCAATGTACTTGAAGGAAATAAATAAAATACCCCTGCTGACTCGGGAAGAAGAAGTTGAGTTGGCAACCAAGGCAGCCAAGGGAGACAAGACTGCTAAGGATAAGATTGTTCAGGCAAACTTACGGTTTGTGGTGAATGTGGCAAAGAAGTACCAGAATCACGGCCTTGATTTGGTAGATTTGATTAGTGAGGGTAATATTGGTCTTATGACTGCCATTGAGCGCTTTGATGTTTCCAAGGGCTACCACTTCATTTCCTATGCCGTATGGTGGATTCGTCAGGCAATATTGAAGGCTATTTGCGAAAAATCCCGCATGATTCGTTTGCCCTTGAACCGTGCTAATGAGTTGGTGCAGATTGAGCAGGCTCGTAAGTCAATTACAGCTGATAAAAGCGAGGAAGAAGAGATGACCCAAGTGGCTGAGATTCTAGGGTTATCTGGCCAGTTGGTGCGGGATCTTATCAATATTTCTCGTGATATGGTTTCCCTTGATGCACCTATGGGTACTGGAGATGATTCTTCTGTTTCACTGGGAGACAATACAGTGGATACCCGTTACCAGTCTCCTGAAGATGAAGCCATGGAAAGCGTTATGCAGGATGAGTTAGAAAATGCTCTGGCAACCTTGTCACTGAAGGAGGCCCAGATTTTGAGGTATCGTTTTGGCTTAAGTGGCAACAAGTCCATGTCTTTGAAGGAAGTGGGAGACAAGTTCAATTTGACAAAGGAGCGAATCCGCCAGATTGAAAAGAAGGCCATCCGCCGTCTTCAATCTTCAGATTATGTGGAACGATTAGAGGCCTTTGTAGCATAAGGTAAGGTGCAGGTAGAATGGCAGGATGGCAGGATGGAGCAGTCTTTCCTGCCTTTTTTATTTTAACCCGATTTCTCCAAGTTGACTAAAGGCATCACGACGAGCTAGTTCCAAAAGTTCCTTGTCTCGAACTGGATCTGCCAAGCCCAAGGTAAGATAACCTGATTGCTGGATGCCAGTTACTTCCCCGGGGCCACGGAGCTTTAAGTCCTCCTCTGCAATCACAAAGCCGTCGGTGGTTTCTCGTAATACCTTCATCCGCTCCTTTCCTGTTTCTGTAATGTTTTTGCCATAAATCAAAAAGCAATAGGATTGCAGGCTGCCACGGCCCACACGTCCCCGTAGCTGGTGCAAAGCGGCCATACCGAATCGGTCTGCATGTTCAATGACCATACAGGTGGCGTTTGCCACGTCCACACCAACTTCTACTACACTGGTGGCTACAAGAATCTTGATTTCACCCTTACGGAATTCATCAAGAATGCGGTGCTGCTCAGCTTCCTCGGTACGGGAGTGGATGACGGCCATGGGAACTCCAGGATACACCTGGGTGGACAAAAACTGGAACATATCTTGGGCTGATTTTATTCCAGAAAGGCCACCAGAGGGAGCTTCCTGATCATTTTCTGTAGAAGCAATTTCTTCTATCAGTGGGTACACAAAGTAGGCTTGGTGGCCAGCATAGAGTTCCCTCTGTACATACTGGTATACATTGGTTTCGTTTCCCATGCGGGTAAGGTAGGTCTTGATGGGAAGGCGGCCTGCTGGCATGGTCTTGATGATGGAAATGTCCAAGTCTCCAAAGGCGGTGAGGGCCAGTGTTCGGGGAATGGGGGTGGCACTGAGCATAAGGAGGGAGGGCACGGTGTAAACCTCCTTTTCTGGAATTTTTTGTCGGCCTTTTTCTAGGATGGCATTTCGTTGTAAAACTCCAAAGCGGTGCTGCTCGTCAATTACCACCAGATGAAGGTTTGCATACTGGATATTCTTGGAAAAAAGAGCATGGGTTCCAATGACAATATCGATAGAGCCTGCTGCCAGTGCTTGCATCAAGGGCCCCCTGTTTGCCGCCTTGATGTTACCAGTAAGATAGGCTAAGCGAACGGCTGCTGGCTCCAGCATTTTAGCAGCATTTTCTGCGTGTTGTCGTGCCAGCAATTCTGTGGGAGCCATTAAGGCACATTGTCCACCCCAGTCCACGATTCTCAAACAGGCAAAGAAGGCGGCTAAGGTTTTTCCAGAACCTACATCTCCTTGTACCAGACGAGCCATGGTGTAGGGCTGTTGTCCCACCGCTCCAGTGCAGCGGCTTTTTTCACATTGATCTAGGTCATGGTTTATATCGGTGATGCAAAGCTTTTGGCCTGCTGTCAGCTGGAAGGGGAGGGCGGCCAAGAGTTTTTCCTGTCGTGGAGAAAGGCTTTCTAAAAAAGCTGCCTCTTGCTCTGGGCCAAAGGTGGTATCCTGAACTTGAGCCGGCTCTAGGTCTGGCAGTCGTCCCTTGTGAAGCAATGCTCGCCCACCAATAGCCAGCTGAAAAAAATACAGTTCCTCGTAAATCAAGGTTTTTCGAGCTTCCAGTGCATCGGCCAAGGTTTTGGGCTGGTGCATATTGGCAATGGCACGTGCTTTTCCCATAAGGGCTCGTTTTTGCAATATTTCTTGTGGAAGCTCATCTTCAATACCTCGTCCGTATTCTTGCAATGCTCGTTTTACTGCCTGCCTGATGTGGCCGTTGGAAAGACCTGCAGTCAAGGGGTAAATGGGAATGACTTGGGAGCCGGGAACCGTCTTGTTTTGCCAGTCCTGGAGATTACCCTTGTCAGTAATTTTTTCTGCCTCAAAGGAAGTTGACTGAAGTTGGTTGTATTTTAAGGAAAATTGACCTGTAACGGCGATGATGGCTCCCACTGGCAAGGATTTTTCTAAAAAGGGGCGGTTAAAGGCCACAAGCTCCCCTCGTCCGCTAGCATCAGCAATGGCGATTTTCAGGGTTTTCATCCTGCCGTAGCCAAACCAGCTATGGCCAATAACTTGGGCTATGGTATGAACCTTCTGTTCCCTAAATTGAGCGAGGGGAACAGGTTGAGTTCTGTCTTCCCAATCCTTGGGATAATAGCTGAGAAGATCTGCAATGGTATAGATGCCAATGTTGGCAAAGAGGCGAGCTTTTGCTGGCCCAATACCAGAGAGAGTGGAGATAGGAGTTTCTATTTCCTTAAGCTTCATTAAAATGCTCTTTTGTTAAAAAGGGAGCCCAGTTAAAAGTCTCACGATGATGGAAAAAAGAATGCTTCCAATAAGCCGCACTACAAAAAGGGCTATAATGGTGATGATGTAGGCGGTCTTCTGTGTCATGAAGGTATTTCGTCCACGGAAGATGCCTGCAATCTTGTATACAATGGGATTCAAAGTGCTGTCTAGGCTGTACCAAAAGGAACCCCCTCCCTTTCCGAGAAAGAGGGCCACAAGACGAATAATCAGCAGAATTATGAGGAATCCTATGAGTGATGCTACAATGGACCAAGCCATGGAAACTGTTGATGCCAAGATATATCCCACTCCTAAGCGACCTGTTCTGGCAATGTTGGAAAAGATATTGGAAACTGCCACCAAGAGTCCTAAAGACAGAATGGGGCTAAAATCAATATTTCCAAGCCGAAGGAATCTGAATCTGTGGAAATAATTCATGTAGGGGTCACAGAGTGTTGCCATAAAATGACCAAACTTTGAGTAGTTGAGACTGGGAATCCAAGTGAGGATGATTCTCACAAAGCACATCATGGTATAGAGACTGATGGCAGCTGCTAATAAACTAAAAATTATCATGGTACACTCCTGTTTTTTCCTGATGGAGGAAGTTTATTCTTTCCACACTTGGCTCACCATAGGTTGCATCTCCAGTTCATGTATAAAATAATCTGAACAAGAAACCTTCATCATAGGATTTGCCTTGATTATCTGATGGCCAGTGGGTGTGTCTATATGAAAATATACACAAGAATTACCACTAGAACCAAATAGATAATCACGTAATCCATAAATTTGTTGCTCATCTTTCAGGGTGGAATCGATTTTGATGTGAAGATCCCAGTTGGTTTTCAGTTTAAGATTACCCATGTCTAAAATCTCATCAACTAAAAAGGAGGGGGTATCTCCACGTCCTTTGTCCACCTTGCCAGAAAGTGCCACTACCATGTCATCTGCCAAATTACTTCGCTGGAGCTCCCAGATTTTTGGAAAGAAGGTGATTTCAATTTCGCCTTCCATGTCCTCTAGCTTGCCAAAGGCCATGGAAGAACCCTTCTTGGTGACAATAGGCCGTAATTCTTTTAGCTGGCCAATGATGGTATATTGCTTGTCACTTTGAGAGCGCTCCATGGTGGTGGCTGTTAAGGTGCAGGCATTTTTAATCAAGTCCTTGTAATCATCTAAGGGGTGGCCAGATACATAGCAGCCAATACATTCCTTTTCCAGTGTCAGTAAATCTTGGTGAGGCATTTCATCCATGACACGGAATTCAAAGTCTACAAACTCCTTTTCACCAGAATCTTCAAAGAGGCTGATTTGACCAAACTTACTGTTGGCCTGCTTTGCTTCGTTGTAGGCCACCGCTTCTTCCATGTTTGCTAGCAAGGTGGCTCGGTTTGTCCCTAGCTTGTCAAAAGCCCCTGTCTTGATAAGGACTTCCAACACTTTCTTGTTGATGTCGGAACTAGGAACACGGTCCAGCAAGTCCATAAAATCCTTGTAAGGGCCATTCTTTTCTCGCTCACGAATAATGGCCTCTGCCGCTGCCTCACCCATGCCCTTGATTCCCATAAGACCAAACACAATTTCCCCGTCCACCACGTCAAAGTAGCAGCTGGAACGATTGATGTCAGGGGGCAGAATAGTCAAGCCCATGGCACGGCCTTCCTGCATGTAGGCGGGAAGCTTGTCCGCACTGGTGATTTCGTTGGTTAAGTTGGCGGCAATAAATTCTGCAGGAAAGTTTGCCTTGAGGTAGGCAGTACGGTAGGCCACGATGGAATAGGCGGCAGCATGGCTCTTGTTGAATCCGTAGCCTGCAAAGGGAACCATGATTTCAAAGATATCGTCGGCGTGCTGTGCCTCAAAGCCATTTTTAACGGCTCCTTCTATAAATTTGCTCTTTTCTGCCGCCATTACCTCGGCTTTCTTTTTTCCCATGGCACGGCGCAGCATGTCTGCCCCACCTAAGCTATAGCCTGCAATTCGCTGGGCTACCTGCATAACCTGCTCTTGATACACCATAACGCCGTAGGTTTCTTCCAGAATGTCCTTTAAGCAGGGATCGGGATACTTGATTTTACTAGGATCGAATTTTCCTTCGATGTAGTTGGGGATATAGTCCATGGGGCCTGGTCGGTACAGGGCGTTCAAGGCAACAAGGTCTTCCAGACGGCTGGGCTGGGCTTGTCGAAGAATTTTCTGCATTCCAGGACTTTCAAACTGGAATACTGCCGCCGTCTGGCCTGCACAGAACAGCTCAAAGGTTTTCTTGTCGTCTTCGGGGGCTTGGTCTGCACGGAAATTTTCGTAGCCAGGTCGTTTTCGGATGATGTGCTCTGCATGCTTGATGAGGGTAAGGGTTTTCAGACCCAGATAATCCATCTTTACCAAGCCACAGGGCTCGATGATGTCCATGGTAAACTGAACTGCTGTCTTTCCCGTGCGACTATCCTTGTACACAGGAGCCCAATCTGGAATGGCAGTCTTTCCGATTACAATACCAGAGGCGTGGAGTCCTGTGTTGCGGTTCAAGTCCTCCATCTTTAGACACAGGTCGAACATTTCCTTGTACCGAGGGTCGTTCCGGTAGGGAGCTAGCTGTCCTGAATCCTTCATTTTTTCGTTGACCTCAAAGGCATCCTTCAAGTGGGCCTTGGGGTTGTCTGGTACCAGCTTTGTGAGCATGTTCACTTCATTCAGGGGAATATCCAGAACTCGACCTACGTCCTTCATTACCGCCTTGGCCTTGAGGGTGTTGAAGGTAACGATGTGTGCTACCTGCTCGTCTCCGTACTTTTGCCGAGTATAGTCGATTACTGCCTGACGCCCTTCGTTACACAGGTCAATATCAAAGTCAGGCATGGAGATTCGCTCAGGATTCAAGAATCGCTCAAACAGGAGGTTGTAGCGGAAGGGGTCTACGTCGGTAATGGTCATGGCATAGGCAACTAAGGAACCTGCACCTGAACCACGGCCTGGTCCCACAGGAATGTCATTTTGCTTTGCCCAGTTGATAAAGTCCCACACAATCAAGAAATAGCCAGAAAATCCCATCTTGAAAATTACAGAAAGCTCATGCTCCGCTCTCTCTCGAATCTGGTCGGTAATAGTTTTATATCGTTTTTCAAGGCCCGTGTACACCAAGTGTCGCACATAATCGTCCTGAGTGGCAAATTCTGGTGGAATCTGGTACACTGGCAAACAATCTTTAAGCTGCTCTGTGGAAAATTGAGGAATGGTCACATCGCACATATCTGCAATTTTCACCGTGTTTTCCATCATTTCTGGGTAGTCAGGAAAAAGCTCCGCCATTTCTTCGGCACTTTTCATGTAGAATTCGCTGTTGTAGGGATTTCGTCGCTTGGGGTCACTTCTCGTTTCCTTTCGACCAATACAGAGCATTACATCCTGCACCACCTGGTCTTCCTTCAATACAAAGTGGATATCGTTTGTTACCACCATGGGAACATCTAATTTTTTTGCAATGTCGATGAGGAGGGGAGCAACCTTCTTTTGCTCAGAAATACCGTGATCCTGCAATTCTACAAAGAAATTTTCCTTACCAAAAATTTCTTGATACTGTCGCACAAAATCTTCTGCTTCCTTCATCTTTCCTGTTAAAAGCAACTGGGGAAGCTGGCCTGCAAGACAGGCAGAAAGACACACTAGTCCACCGCTATGCTGACGGAGAATCTCATTGTCAATGCGAGGCTTGTAGTACATTCCCTCGGTATAGGCTGCTGAGTCCAGTTGCATCAAATTGCGGTACCCTTCCTCATTCTTTGCCAAAAGAATCAAGTGGTAGTAATTTTTCCCCCGCTCGGTGGTGTTTTTTGCATGACGACTTCCTGCTGCTACGTAGAATTCACAGCCAATGATGGGCTTGATTCCAGCTTTACGACAGGCTTGCTCAAATCGCAACACCCCGAACATGTTTCCGTGGTCGGTTAAAGCCAGGGCATCCATCCCAAGCTCCTTTGCTCGTTTTACCAAGTCGTTGATTTTTGCTGAGGCATCCAGCAAAGAAAAGTCAGAATGAACATGAAGGTGGACAAATTTTTGTGTGCTCATGGAAAAAAGTATATCACAGCCCCTGCAAAAGGGGAAGGAGCGTTTTCATTTGCAGGGGGTATCTGTCAAAGCAAAACTATTATTCAATATGAAAAAAAAGCACTTCCCTTGCATAAAACCGTAATTTGGGGTACAATCCAACATTGTATCTTATAAGATGGAGTAACAAACAAATGGGTGTTATTGGTATTATTCTTTTGGTAGCATTTGTAATTATATGCGTTTTGCTGGTATGTGTGGTTCTTCTTCAGAATGAAGAGGGAGGTGGCATGGGTGGTCTCTTGGGAGGCGGAAACTCAGCTGCATTTGGTTCCCGTTCTGGCAATGTGCTAACCAAGACTACATATGTTTTAGTAACTTTGTTTTTTGTGGCCACCTTTATCTTGGCCTTTATCAATAAGGCTCCTTCTGTTCATTCCTTGGATGCCGCCGCTGCCCAAGAAGAAGCAACTGGAGCTGGTAGCTTCTGGTTGGATGAAGAAACAACAAGTGATGCCGCTGCTGAGGTAGTTGAAACTGCTGATACAGAGGCTGTAGAGGTTGAGAGTGCCGAAGCAACTGAACCTGTAGCTGTTGAAGAAGTTGTTACTGAAGCTCCTGCTGATGCAGCACTGTAAACAGGAGATAATGTAACGATCCTTTATTGATTTTAGGCGTGTGTTTTATGTCATCAACCTTTCTTGGTTTTGATGGAAACACACGCTGAAAAATCCAACAGAATCAATCTCCAGTTCCGGTATAAATATTTGTAGAAAACTGGTGAAAAATGCGTGTTATAATCCTTCATTTTCTTGATATCCAATCAAAACATAATAATGCAATAGTGAAAGCTCTTTCTGATGGAGCTGCTGGTAGTGGCCACCTTGTAGATGTGGTGGATGGAAATCGTTCCACAGATACACTGAGACTGACACCCTACGAATATGTGGTGATTTTAAGTCCCAGTTATGGCTTGTTCAAGGGAAAGATTCCTGCCCGTGTGACTGAAGTGCTTTCCTCCTGTGGTAATCTTACAGGCAAAAAAGGTGCAGCATTTGTTACCAAGGCTCTGTTTTCAGCACCTTCAGCAAATCAGGTTTTGATGAAGGCCATGGAAAAGGAAGGCATGGTGGTAAACGATTTTAATATAATTGGAGATTTTGAGCAGGCTTGTGTAGTCGGCTCTCGCTTAGGTTAGGCTGAATTTGGAAAATTGTTATCAGATTTTAGGGGTTCATCCCACAGCGTCAGCCGCAGAAATTAAACGAGCCTACAGAAAAAAAGCAAAAGAACTTCATCCCGATACAATAGATGCCGCTGATTTGTCCAAGGAGCAAATAGAAGCCTTTCACCGTTTGGTGCGAGCCTACGAAATTCTCTCTGATTTTCAGCGTCGAGCCATGTTCGATCTGTCTCGTGCTACCCACCACAAGGCGGAGGAGTCACGGGGAAATTCCTTTGACTACAGAAAATGGCTTTTAAGCCGAGAAGATCCTGAAAGCAGGGCAAAACTGATTTTCTTTGACTTGCTTCATGGACGAGAAGATGAATCAGTAGAAGAGTACGTCCGCATGTGTCGTGAAGTTGCTGATTTTAGCTTGGCAAAATGGTTTTGTCGAGAAGACTTTATGGACTATGGCTTTATCTTGTGCGAGGAATTGATTCTTCGTTCCCGATTTTATGATGCATCTTTGCTGGTTACTAAAATTATTGCCATGGAAAAGACTTTTTCGTACTTTCGCCACTTTTTTCCAGAAGTTTTAATTTTGGCTCGAAACTTGTGGCTAAATCAGCTGGAAGGACACGTGTCCGATGAGCTGGCACTGGACGCTTGGGAGGCCGCACTGGAGTTGGCCCTGAGTCCCAAGGATGATGCAGCATTGTTGGTGCGGATGGCTGGAGCCTATTTCCGTATGGATGATACATATACCGCAGGTGTTTGTCTCGATGAGGCTATGCGGTTAGATAAAAAGGTGCGGGTTCCCGCCCTGTTGAAAAAAAGCATGTTGGAGGAAAGATGATTCGACTTAAAAATGAAATTCAGATAGAAGGTATTCGAAAATCCTGCCGCCTGTTGGCAGAAATGTACAAAAGCATTATTCCACAGATTGTAGCAGGCATGTCTACCAAGGATATTGACGACTTGTGCCTTGAATACATGACTGCTCGTGGGGGAAAGCCTGCGTGGTATCGGGAAAATTTTCCTGGTGCTGCCTGTGTGTCCGTAAACAACGAGGTTATTCACGGTGTGCCATCAAAAAAACGCAAGATAAAGGATGGAGATCTTGTTTCCATTGACGTGGGCATCGATTTGAATGGCTACATCAGTGACTCTGCTGTTACCCTAATGATTGGTAAGGTAAAGCCTGAGTACCAGAAATTGGTGGAAGTAACACGCCAATGTCTTGCAGCTGGAATTGAAGCCTGTAAGGTAGGAAACCGCATCAAGGATATTGGTGCTGCCGTGTCCGCCGTGGCAGAAGCTGCTGGTTATGGCGTTGTATACGAATATTGTGGCCACGGTGTAGGCTTAGAGGTTCACGAGGATCCTTCTGTACCTAACGTGGTGGGACGGGGACCAAACCCACGGATTCAGCCTGGAATGGTGCTGGCCATTGAGCCCATGATTAATCTTGGTGTACCTGAGGTTGATGTGGCAGAGGATGGTTGGACGGTGATTACTGCCGATGGTAAATTTTCTGCCCACGAGGAACATACGGTAGCCGTATTCAAAGACCACACAGAAATTCTTACCCTGAGAGATTAAATTTTTCTTAAATCTTTTGTAACGATTTTCCTCAAAATTTGTATTTCACTATAGGATGTGTTAATTTTTAATAAGTAGTGTAGAGCAAGGGATTCTTTTTCTCTCGTTTGTGTATCATGTTGAATGGGAAAAAGAATCTTTTGTCTATTGGAGGTTTATTTTTATGAAACGACGAACAAAATATCTGGCAGGTGTAGCATTTGCCACCCTCTTATCATTCTTGTTGTTTTCCTTTTCCTGTAGTTCTTCAGAAGGAAAATCTGCCAATACAGCTTTTGCAGATACTGCTCCTGCTGTTGCCATTGCAAAAGATTCCTTGGCGGTGGCAGAGGCCATGCAAAATGTGTTCCGATCAGTTTCTAGTGGCGTACTGCCCAGCATTGTGGAAATTGATGTAATTGAAAAGAAAACTGTTACAACTCCTGCCATGGGCTGGCCCTTTAACTTTTTCTTTGGCCAAGAAGGTGAAGGAGAAGGTCAGACTCGGGAATACGAGCAGTCTGGTCTTGGCTCTGGGGTAATTGTAAGAAAAAATGGCGATACCTATTACGCCTTAACCAATAACCACGTGGCAGGTTCTGCCAATGAGATTTCCGTTCGCCTTTCCGACGATCGTACCTTTGAAGCAAAGTTGGTAGGTAAGGATGAGCGAATGGACATTGCCTTGGTTTCTTTTGAGACCGAGAATGAGAATATTCCTGTGGCGGTGTTGGGAGATTCCGACACGGTGCAGACTGGCGACATCTGCTTTGCTATGGGAACTCCACTGGGATATTACGCTTCTGTAACCCAGGGAATTGTTAGTGCAACTGGTCGTTCCGGAAACGGAATTGGCAATATCAGCGACTTCATTCAGACGGATGCAGCCATCAATCAAGGTAACTCCGGTGGTGCTCTGGTAAATATTTACGGTGAGGTAATTGGAATCAACACATGGATAGCATCTCAATCTGGTGGATCCCAGGGATTGGGCTTTGCGATTCCCATTAACAACGTAAAGAAGGCCATCGATTCATTCATCGAAACAGGTAAGGTAACTTACGGCTGGATGGGTGTTTCTCTGGTGGACATTACCAACGAGTACAAGGAAGCTTTGGGTGTTGGTCGCCGTGTGGGTGCCTTTGCATCCCAGATTTTCATCGGCTCTCCTGCTCAAAAGGCTGGAATGCAGGCTGGTGACTTTGTAATCAAGTTGAACGGCCATGATGTTCGATCTGTGGATCAGTTGGTGCGGGAAGTAGGCGATTTGACGGTGGGCGAAACTGCTGACTTTGTGGTTTTGCGTGGTGGTAAGGAAGTTTCCTTGGAAGTGAAGATTGAAAATCGCAATGAGGAACTGGTGGCCGATAATTCAAAGTTGTGGCCAGGATTTATTGCCGCACCGCTCAATGATGCTGCTCGCAAGCAGTTGCAGTTGACAGAGGATAAGGTGAAGGGCGTGGTAGTTACCAATGTCCAGCCAAAGTCCCCTGCAGCTGCCATGAGATTGCAAAACGGAGATGTTATTACTGCTGTAAATGGCAAGGAAGTGGCATCTTTGGAAGATTTCTATAGTTTGTTGGATCTTTCTGGTAATAAGGAAATTTGGTTCGACGTATACAACGAGGGTCATACTATTTCCACTGGAAGATACAAGCTGTAGTCCCGAATAGGGTATAAGAGATTGAATCAGCCCGACTCAAGTATTTTGGGTCGGGTTTTTTATTTTAAAAAAAGGTGAAGCCTTTTTGTTGTAAGCTTCACCTTTTCTAGGATTTATTTTTTCTTTAACAATGCAGCAAAGGGATTGTAGGTATCCCCATCATCTTTTTGGCTTCCAAGGTATTTTTCTGTGTCCTTGTCCTGCTGACTACTGGTGGCAGAGCGAAGACTGATTCGTCTTTCTTCTGAGTCCACTGCTTTAATGGCCACATCCATGGAATCTCCTGCCTTGTACTTTACCCTCAGATTGGTGTTTCTGTTTTCACCTTGGAGCTCGGAAATGTGCAAAAGCCCGTCCACTCCAGGTTCCAAGGTAATAAAAAGACCAAAGTCTGCAACTCGAGCAATTGCTCCAGTATGCTTGGAATCAACAGGATATTTGTCTGCCACTGTGTCCCAGGGATCTGACATAAGGGCTTTGAGACTTACAGAAACCCGCTCCTTGTCCCAGTCGGTGGAAATAACTTCTACTTCAACCTCTTGTCCCACTGACAATACTTCTGAAATATCTGCTACACGTCCACGGCCCACCTGGGAAATAGGAAGCAATGCCTTAAATCCACCAATGTCCACAAAGGCACCAAAGCTCTGGAGGGATTCAACCTTGCCCGTAACCACCTGGCCGACGGAAATGTTTTTACTGATGTCTGTCAGCTGCTGACGATGCTCTTCTTCTAGAACTACACGGTTTGAAACGAGAATATTCTTGCCGTTTTCCTTGTATTCTTGAATCTTGAAGGAAAGTACACGGCCAATGTAGGCAGAAGGCTCTTCCTTCTGGCGAAAGCCCATCTGGGAATAGGGACAAAAGGCCCTGACATTTCCCAGCTTGATTTCAAATCCACCCTTGATTTCCTTTTCTACCTTGCCTTCCACTGGAATGCCGCTTTTCCAAGCCTGCTCTAGCATGGAGGTGTCTCCCTTGCCCTGGGAAAGCTTGTCGGCAGCCAGCTTGGTGGTAAATCGCATTTCTCCATTTCGCTCTCCCATGAAGAAGGCTGAAATAGTGTCTCCTTCTTGCAAAGAACAGTTTCCATCTTTATCAAGAAATTCTGTTTTATCGATGATGCCCTCACTTTTGGCATTCAAGTCAATAAAAACGCAATCGTTTGTGATTGCAACAATTTGGGCCTTAATTTCCTGCCCAGGAATAATTTTATTCATCTTTTCTCCTCATTCTTGTATTTTATTTGTTTACAACCTGTTTGATGGCCTCCAACAACTGGTCATATTCTGTAAAGGCAGGAATCTGAGGATGTTCGTCAATGATGTGCTGCGGTGCACGGAACAAAAATCCTGCCTGGGAAGCGGTAATCATGGCCAAGTCGTTAAAGGAATCTCCAGAGGCGATGGTGTCGTAGCCCATGGAATGAAATCCCTTGATGGCGTGATACTTGCCGTTGTCCTGTCGCATCTTGTAGCCAGTAATTTTTCCGTCAGGGGCAACCTCTAGCTCGTTGCAGAAGATGGTGGGCATTCCCAGCTTTTCCATGAGGGGGGCTGCAAACTGGGTGAAGGTGTCGGAAAGAATAACTACCTGGCTTACCCGTCGTAGCTGGTCTAGAAATTCCTTGGCTCCAGGCAATGGGTCAATGCGGGCGATGGTGGCCTGAATCTCCTTCAGTCCTAGCTTATGTTCCTCCAAAATGGCAAGACGCTTTTTCATCAGCACATCGTAGTCGCTGATATCTCTGGTGGTAAGGCGCAATTCAGGAATGCCTGTTTCCTCTGCAAAGGCAATCCAGATTTCTGGTACTAAAACACCTTCTAAATCAAGACAAGTTATATACATATCAATTCCTCGTGTATGGTTTGATTCTTTGGCTAGAATCGAAAAAATCCCTTCCATTGTAGCATAAAACTTGCTGGCTATGCTATACTTTTAATGGTAGCTCACAAGGAGGTAGCTTGTTTTATGGAAAATAAACAAACGTTAGGTAACGCTATCAGCAACTTTGAACAGCAGTTTAAGCGGTTTCAGGATTCTGGCAACAAGCCTCCAGAATTCCTTTTGCCTAAAAAACGTTCTGCAGAAGCCATTGCTCGCCTATCACCTTCTGGCAAACATGCACAGGGAAAAAAAATTGTGCTACAAACTTATGGTCAGTTTTTGGCTCCAGAACAAAGCTTTGGTGATTATTCTGCCATTGCTCAGCAAATAGAAGATGACAAAAAACTTTTAGTACAAGCCTACGACCTTTTTGTAGCCATGGTGGATCTCAATCGGCAGCTAGGGGATGAGCAAACCTTTATCAGCGACTTTACCATAACATCTCCTTTGACCCAGCGGGAACGATATACTGTGGGGAGGGATTTTGTATACTTGCAGTTTTGGCTCCAGTGGGAGGCCAAGCGAACAGACTATGTGCCAGTGCTTCGTCTTGCCCGTGGAGCTTCTGGTTGGCAGCTGATTTTTATTCCCAGTGGTAGCTTTTCGTGGACAGACTGGGAGCAGGCGGTAGTTCAGCTACTGGAAGAAGAATTTTATAAAAATAAGGTGCTGGTGGCCGATGATTCTGACGCTGCGGTGGAGGCGAGAAGCTGACAAATGAGCTGAGGAAAGGTGGTCTCACGGTGCATACGCAATGAGGGTACTGTGGCAGAATCCATGGTGTAGAATTCATATTGTTCTTGTGTGTGGGGCCAACAGATGCCAAGTCCCTGTAATTTACCTTGGAATCTATTGGTGGCGTTGTTGCAGATGACGAGGTGCTCCAGCTGGGTTAAAAGTTCCTGGGACAAGAGACGAATCTGCCGGGAAAGGGAAGGGGTATTTAAGATGGCATTTGTAATTTCCCTCAAATCGATATATTCGGTGTATACGATATCATAGGAAGTACAACTTTGGCGAAGGGATTGAACTGCCGCCCACTCTTCCATCGAGGCATTGCTCAGGGAGTCTGTCCATTGGGTGAAAGTGATACGGAAGCTGGGCAGACTTTCTGTTGCTATGGCGGAGTAGGAGATGCTGGTGACGGTGTTCACATAGAATTCCCTGAAGGACTCCACCGAGACCAGGGCGAATTCTCGGTCTGTTATGGCAGGTGTTTTTGTAAGATGGGAAAGAATCGCTTTGTAGTTGCTACCAGTTCCGGGGACGTTGGCTTGGGAGCCGACAATGTAGGTTGCCTCGTGTTCCAGTTGCCACACTGTCTCCAACATCTGCATGAGACAGGCATCGAATTGTAGTAGTTGAAGTGGTTTTCCCGTGGCTTTGCGGTGTTTTTGTAGGATTTCACCCAGTGACTGGATGGTTGTCTTTGCTAGATACCCAGTGGAATAGTCGTGGACAACGCCACGTTTTGAATTGGTTGCCGCTGGTATGGTTGTTCCTGTACCATCGTCTGGTAGGAGTGGAGGTTGCAGAAATGCTCCTTCCGGGTAGACTCCTGTACCATGGCTCCATAGTACTAGAGCTGTGTTCCGTGCCGGGTAATGGGTGTTTGCCAAGGTCAAAAAATCCAGTAAAGTTGAGGGATTCGTCATGTCAAGTTCTCCATATTCCTTGACAATATCATCGTTGAGAGAGCCTTCCTTTGTTATGTAAAGAAGCCGAGTGTCCGTCCAGTCGCCATTTGTTTTGTCATAGCCAGGAGACCGATCCAGTAGAACGAGAATGTTCACATCTTCTGTGGAGCCAACCTCCTTCATGTCCATGATGTTCTGTATAGCGAATCGCTCCAAATTGTTATCTGCTGCCATGTATACCAGATAGTTCCATTGGGCGGTGCTGTCTCGTCCCAGCTGATGACGGTAGGCGCTTTCCCCAGCCTCCTGCTGCACCGGCTGCGAGCATGACAACAGCAGTATCAACACAGAAATATAACAGACCAGTTGAATCTGAACACCGCTCATGGCGTAGTTTCCTGCAGTGAGACCAGCAGTTGGTCTATGTTTGGTGTTCTGTCTTTGGATGTGTTGGATGAGGTGAGGATAACGTAGCAGGTGTCCTTGTTTGGGTTGTAGAACATACAGTTCTCTGATCCTATGCTGCGTCCGTAGGAACCGATAAGGCTTGCTGAGTTATGATAGATCTTTCTGATTCCGTAACCATAGGCCTCCTTGTCCGACTGAGAGAACCGGCTGACGGAATCAAGCATCTTGTCCCGAATTGCTGGGGAGACTACAGCATTCCTGCTGTAGAGTTCATATCCCCACCGAGCTATGTCTTCGGCTCTGGACACCATGCCCCCCGCTGTCCAGCTGGACTTGCCCAGCAGTTCTAGGGCATCGGTAATGACGGTGGTGATGTCGATGGGGGTCTTGCCGTCTCCTACTAGCGAGAGGGTGGTGCCAGGATATACGTGGGGATGGGCGATTCTGCCAGAATCTACAGTGTCTTGGGGTGCAAGGAATGTTGCTTCTAAACCAAGCGGCTGAAGGAATTGGTTCTGTATAAGCTGTGCAGCAGTCGTGTCTGAGACTCGCTCCACCATGAGACCCAGCAGGATATAGTTCATGGAGGAATAGGTGAACAGGCCGCGTTCCGTTTTAGGGCTTTGGACAAAGGGCAGCAGCAATTGGGGATTCCATTGGCTTGTACGATAGGGATTCTTATAGAAGAGGGCTGGATTGTCCACATACTCCTGGATGCCAGAGGTGTGGCTCAGCAGCTCGGCGACGGTGGCTGATGTGTTGATGTATACCAGGTCAAATTCCACCTCTGGCAGGATGTCTCCCACGGTGGTGTTCAAGGTAAGTTTTCCCTCCTCCACTAGCTGCAGGACTGCCGCCGCCACGAAGGTCTTGGTAATGCTGTAGATGTAGTGGAGGGTTCCGCTCCCGTTTGACTCTCTGGTGGACAGGGATGTATAGCCTGTGTCTATGGAAAAGTCCACATCGTTTCCCTGCACCGCTACGGATACGGCGGTCTGGATGTTGTACTGGTCCAGGAAGGAGTGGACGGTCTTGATGAGGGCGGGATGCGAGGTGCTATAGACGTGGCAAGTGGCGCTGGCAATTACTTGGCCGTCCCGATTGCACTGGGCCTAGACAGTGTGTCGTTTCTCATGGGGACTGGCGGTGGCAGAAAGTGAGGCTCCTTTGCCCTCTACTGTGCCGCCGTCCACCAGCCAGGTGATGGCACAGTCTTGCGGCAGATGGCTGGCTGTCACTGTGAAGGTGCTGCCCGGAGCCACCACATCCGACTGTGGCTGTATAGCGAATGCCGCTGGAGTCTCCTGGTTGTGCCTGCACGCTGATAGGAGCAGGATGGCCAGCACTCCCGCCGCCAGCAGGGAGATTCTATTACTGGTATTTGTACACATACAGCGTCTCCTTGCGCGGGTCAATTCTGTTTGCGGCGGAATCCTCCTGGCCCTCCGGCAGGTTGAACCAGGTGAAGGTGACGGTGTCCTTCGTGTCCCGGTGTAGCTCCACGTACTGCGGGGCGTCGGGGGCGCCGTCAAAGAGCTGGTACACGGCCTTCTGGTTGGCCTCATCCACGGATATTTCCTTCATGCCGCCGTGGTAGAAAAGTTCGTTGGCAGTGGCCTGCCCCAAGTTGTCATAGCCGTGGGTGGAGGCACTGAAGCTCCTGAATCCGGTGGTGACAAGGTCCTGCTCTCCAATTCTTGGTTTTTGGAACACATACTTTGGATTGTAGGTATCGGGTTCCTTGTGGAATGTATCTGGTAGCCAGCTGGGAACAGTGTTGCTGGTAAAATACGGCTCCTTCATGGCGGTGAAATCTGTGTTGACCATCTCGGTCTCGGCAATATTGAGTTTGTAGTTGAAAAGGAACTGTTTGTCATCCTCCGATTTTTTTGTCATGGTTACGGTGGCAGTCTTGTCCTGGGAAGAATCCGAGAAATCGAATTTCGCTGTGCCGGAGAAGGTGAACGCGTCAGGCGTTGTCTGGGGGATGGTGATGTCAGTGGAGTCGTGGTCGTTTTCCGTCACTTTTGCCAGCCAGATATACAGGAACACGACAGCCATGCCGTCATCAAATTCTATGCCAAGGTTCTGGCCTATCATCACCAGCCGGTATTTTCCGATGTAGTCCTGCCGGTTGTATTTAGCTGGCAGCAACTGACTGAGGGCAGATCCTGCCCAATCCTGCCATTTGGAGAACGATTCTCCGGGGCGGGCAGCGTATGACCATTCAGGCAAATTTGCAATGCCCTTGCCTATGTTCTGGTAGAGGTTCATCCAGCAGTTGCAGGGGCAGCCAGTGAGGAAGACGCAGAGGAGTAGGACAGCGGCGATGAGAAGTATTTTCTTGGTCATTGTGGTCTCCTTTGGTAAATTTGTGTATCGAGTTTCTATGTTCAGAAATTCGATACACGTCTGATTACTTGTGCATCAGATTGAACGAGAAGAAGTGATAGAAGGGATTGTACGTCTCCCAGCCTCCATCAATATTGTTCCCATCATGGATTTTTATGTACGACCACTTGAAAATCCACCAGCCCTTCTCATCGTAGGCCACCACATTGCGGTAGTGGAGACCGTCGGTGAGTTGGCTCAGGCCGGACACTCCCCGCAAGTTTATGCCGGGAAGGTTGTTGTTGATGCAGGTGTTGGGGACAACCCCCAGGGCAAGGGTAACTTTGTAGTTCGAGTAGCTTGCCACTGCATTGCCGAGATTCCACGGCCATGTTGCACCCTTAAAAACACCGCTGGTGACAATGCCCATCTTTGATTCCAAAGCATCCACTCGGCTTGACCAGGAGAGATTATTCCATGCTGAAAGGTTTTGCAGTCCATTCCCATGGATAAAGTCCAATAAAAATCCTGCTGATGTAGAGCCACAAGCAAGATAAGTGATACCATTACGTATTGGATACCTATACTTTCTATCTTGCTTTGCAACGCTAATTCCATAGTTATCTGCAGCTCGTATTCTACTTTCATCGACGCTCTTCCTCGGTTCTGAGCGTGACCTACCCCGGAAGGCCATGGAACCCAGGCTGCCTTTGTTGGCCTTCGCCATGGACCACAGCTGCGCAGTCTCCTCCCGCCATGCGGCAAGCTCGGCCTCCATGGCGGCGGTGTCCAGCTGCCTGGCCAGCTCCGGGTGCTGTTCAAGCATCTCCTCGGCGGTCAGCACCCTGGCAAGCTCCCCAGCGTCCTCCCCGGTTGCTGGATCCAGCACCCGTTGGAACTCCACGCTCCCGCCCCTGCTCACTGACACCGAGACCACTGCGTGGGAGGGGTAGTCGTCGTCCACGATGCGGGGAATATCGTCCTTGTCCAGCGCCCCCGTCAGGTACAGCTGGCTCAGCTCGTCCATGTAGCCGTCCATGGGGAACACCCTTGCGATGGGGCCTCCCAAATCCTCCCGGGCGTTCCCGGCGATGGCGGCCACCACCCGCTCCCCGTCCATGACCCGGAATTCGTAGTAGCGCACGGTTCCCTCCGCATCATAGATGGCGATGGGAATCTCCCAGAGGGTGGCGGAGGCGGGGAAGTCTCCCGCCGAGATGAAGTCCTCCAGAGCAAGCTGGGCGAACTCCCTGGACAGCTGCCAGTCCACGATGCCCTCGCCGCCCCGGCTGAGCATGGCGTTCAGGTCGTGCTCGGATGCCAGCAGCTCCATCTCCCAGCGGAGGGAAGTGTCCGTGACCTGGCTCTGGGAGGTGTTGTCTCAGCCCAATGCAAGGGTCGCCATCATTAGGATGGCGGCGGCGGTAATTGTTGTTAATCCTCTCATATTCTTTCCCTCTTTGGATGAGTGGGTATAGCTCTATTGTGGGGCATGAATTCCCAGTTGTCAAGTTAGGCCAGGGTAATTTTAACGGAATTTTAATTGTTGCATGAATTTAACCTCTTTTTTATAGATATGGGGTTATCTATAAAAATAAAGATCAATGGCCAGCAGCCCTGCTACCGTCGCTGCCGTCACGGTTGGTGTGGCAGTTGAGGGAGTGGGGGAAGCTTGTTTTATTGATTCTTTTCTAAAGTATGGGCTATCTCAATTAGAATTTTTCGGTTGTATGGGCTTAATTTTTTGAGCATCTCTAAGAAATCCTCAAAAAGATAATTGTCAGACATTTTTACTGTATCTGACAAAAAATCTGCAATGTCGCAATGGAGATATTCTGCAATGTTAGAAAGTGTTTCCAAGTTGATTTTTGTAATGCCTCGCTCGATTTGACTGATATATCCAACGGTAACAGAAATCGCCTCGGCAAGATGTTCCTGCGTCTTGTTTTGAGCTTTTCGTTTTCTTTGTATCCTCTGTCCCAGTGCATAAAAATCAATACCCATAGCTGCAATTTTCATAGTAATAACTAAAGTTTTACAGATATTTATTGCTAAATATTTAGTTATAGGTGTATAATAAAGTTATAATTTTTGTCTTTAGAGAGGTTTTTATGAAAGGAAAAGGATTTTTCTTTATACTTTGTGTATGTATGACTTTTATCTCCTGTTCAAATGTAACTGAAGATAAGAACGATGTTCGTTCCAATGATTCTGTATTAAAATTTCTGGATATTCAAAATGCTAAGAATTTATACATTGGTACAAGTAACTCTGGAACTCGTTCAGCAAGAAATGCTGCCACCACTCAAAAGTTATTCAAAATAACGGAAGAGGGGTATGTGGAGGAAGTTAAATATCTTGATGAAAACAAGAAAGAAATTACAATTTCTCAGCAACCAACTGTGATTCAAAATGTGAATGATGACTATATTTTTGTAGGGTTTGGTTGGTCAGGTTATGTTGAAAGTTCATATCTTGTGAGAAAGACAGATGGAGCTGTCTTTGATATGACAAAGGCGGGAAATCCAAATGAAATTTATAATGATTTTAAAAACTCACAGAGAATCAAAACTGACGGAAAGAATAACATGTATTTTTTGTCGTATGATACACAAAGTCTTAGAATTGTAAAGGTTAATTTAAATGGAATTGATGCTTTAAATTCTTCATTTATATCTGCATCTACTGATTATGTTGATGTTTTTGATGTAGATTGGAATGGAAATCTGATTTATGATGGATATTCCGTATCTGATAGTTCACATCGTCTTTTACGTGTCAGAAAATCAAACGGAGGGTTGCTCAATTTAAGTGATGTAGGTGCATTTTGGATTGGTCTTGATGGAAATATTTATTATAGTTCAAATAACCATGAAGAATATAAAAATTCTGAGAATGGAGAGGAATCGTACGGTTATCCAATAAAAAAAATTACAATAGATCTTTCTTCTGGTGACAAGGAGGAGATTTATGGTTATATTGACGATTTTTTTTGGACCTATGGTTCTTTCAAAATTAATGTGAAAGATAAAATTTATATCATTCGAGACTCTCTTATTTCTGAAGTTTATAATAGTAATAATAGTCCCAGAAAAGTTAGTCTCACTTCTTTACAATTAAAATCTGTTACGGCTGTCACATCTTCTGAAAATTATTACTATGTTGCGGGATTAACTTCAACTAATGAAACTGTTCTTTTAAAAATCAATCCAGATAATGATTCTTTCAACCATATTTTACCTGAGAATGAGTACGAGGTATTTTCCTTCACTGCTTCAGAAACAGACGGAATTACTTTTAACGCCTTGCGTATGAGTGATGGAAAGAAAATTATCGGTCAAGTTGGAATTAATGGTGGTGAAGTAACAATTCTTGATGAAGAAAGTGATGCTGAAATTACTTATTTGCAGAGAATAAATTAAACCAATATAGGAATATATTCAGAGTTTCATTTGAATAATGATGGAGTGAGTTTTCTTGCTCCGTCAATTTTTTTGCAAACAGCTTTGTAGAAAAATCCCTGCAAGATGAGCTGGCTTCCCTAAGCTTGTAGTTATTTCCCTGACCTTGACAAGGTGTCTCTTTGTTAATAATATAACTATTGTTATATATCATTTGTTATATTATAGGATGAACCATGGCACCAAAGGTTAAAATCACAAGGAAAGAGATTGTAGCAGCCGCAATTGAACTGGTGCGGCAGCGGGGAGAAATGGCCTTGAATGCACGGAATATTGCTGCCAGCTTGGATTGTTCTACTCAGCCAATTTTTTCCAATTTTTCTTCCATGGAGGAGTTGCGGATGGCGGTGATTGCGCAGGCAGACAAATTGTGTAATCAGTATATCAAGGATGAGGTAGAAAGTGGGGTCTATCCTGCCTATAAGGCTACTGGAATGGCCTATATTCGCTTTGCAAAAGAAGAGTGTGAATTATTTAAACTCTTGTACATGCGAGATCGTTCCCAGGAGGTGGTGCCCAAGGAAATGGCTCTTGATAATGAGATGGAGGGGCTACTTCATAATAACACAGGTCTTGCAGGAGCTAAGGCAGAGCTCTTTCATCTTGAAATGTGGGCCTTTGTTCATGGTATTGCCACCATGTTTGCCACAGGCTTTTTAAATCTTGACTGGGATTTGGTAAGTAAAATCTTGACGGATGCCTACCAAGGAATAAAAACACAATTTAAAAAGGAGCTCTGAAAATGGACGCCATCAAAATGCTTTCCTGTATCACACGACCCACCAGTGGTGATGCTCTGTTGATGGGAAAAAGTCTTTCCACTTGCAGCGGCTCTACACCACACCCATGACGCCCACAGACTTCATTCTGGGATATACCCTACCTATTATCCCCCTTGCACTGGCTCAAGGGGTGGTGTCCTACCTTGCAGCCTTGGTGCTGGGCTTGGACTGTACCCTTGGTATTGTCTACGCACTGGTGGCTATTTTGCCTATTTCCTTGCTGTATATTGCCTTGGGACTGCTTTGTGGAAGTGTTTTGACTGATAAGCAGGTGGGCGGTGTGTGCGGAGCCTTGCTAACAAATCTTTCTGCTTGGCTTTCTGGGATTTGGTTTGACTTGGAACTGGTAGGTGGCACTTTTCGTGATATTGCCTATTGCTTGCCCTTTGTTCACGCTGTGGAATTGGAGCGAGCCTTATTGGCAGGTCAATTTAGTCAGATTTTTCCCCATATTTGGTGGGTACTGGTCTATGGGCTTGCTATCTTTGTGGTGGCCATCCTCCTATTCTTGAACCAGATGAAAGGACAGTAAGCGATAGACTTTTGATTGATTTTTAACTGGACATAAAAAAAGCGGGATTCAAAGCTGAATCCCGCTTTTTTTATTAACCAACGATAGCCTTCATGGCAGTCATGTAGCCACGGAGCTTCTTTCCTACAATCTCAATGGGGTGGTTACGGATTTCTTCGTTTACCTTTACCAGCTCCTGGTTGGAAACGCTGTTGTCCTTGTTAGCCAGACCCTTTCCGATGATGTCGGTGTCTACCTTTGCCATAAAGTCCTTCAACAGAGGACGACAGGCATTGTCAAAGAGGTAGCAGCCGTATTCAGCAGTATCGGAAATAACCTTGTTCATTTCATACAGCTTCTTGCGGCTAATGAGGTTTGCAATAAGAGGAGTTTCGTGGAGGGACTCATAGTAGGCACTTTCAGGCTTGATTCCTGCATCCACCATGGTTTCAAATGCCAGCTCTACACCAGCCTTAACCATAGCCACCATCAAGATACCATTGTCAAAGTATTCCTGCTCTCCAATTTCTACATCTCCAGCAGGAGTCTGCTCAAAGGCTGTCTTTCCTGTGGCCTCACGCCATGCCAACAAGTTCTTGTCGTCATTTGCCCAGTCAATCATCATTACACGGCTGAATTCACCAGCAATAATGTCGTCCATGTGCTTCTGGTACAAGGGAGCCATAATTGCCTTCAGTTCCTTGGAAAGGGCATTTGCCTTGATTTTGGCAGGATTGGACAGACGATCCATCATACCGGTGATTCCACCCCACTTGAGGGCTTCGGTAATGGTTTCCCAACCGTATTGAATCAGCTTGGAGGCATAACCCTTGTCAATTCCCTTTTCTACCATGCGGTCAAAGCACAAGATACTTCCAGTCTGAAGCATACCGCAGAGAATGGTCTGCTCACCCATGAGGTCGGACTTTACTTCTGCCACAAAGCTTGACTCAAGAACACCTGCACGGCTTCCACCAGTTCCAGCTGCCAAAGCCTTTGCAATGGCCCAGCCCTTTCCTTCTGGGTCGTTTACTGGGTGAACGGCGATGAGGGTAGGAATACCAAAGCCACGAACATATTCGGTGCGAACCTCGGAACCTGGTCCCTTGGGAGCCATCATTACAACGGTAATGTCAGGGCGAATCTGCATTCCTTCTTCTACAATATTGAATCCGTGGCTGTACCACAGAGAAGCTCCCTGCTTCATCAAGGGAACAACATTTTCCAAAACATTTGAGTGCTGCTTGTCTGGGGTAAGGTTTCCTACCAAGTCAGCAGTGGGAATCATTTCCTGGTAGGTTCCCACCTTGAATCCATTTTCCACGGCATTCTTGTAGCTGGCACGCTTTTCTGCAATGGCTTCTGCACGCAAGGCATAGCTTACATCAAGACCGGAATCCCGCAGGTTCATTCCCTGATGAAGACCCTGGGCACCGCAACCGATGATAACAATCTTCTTGCCTTTCAGGGCATTTGTTCCGTCGGCAAATTCTTCCCGATCCATAAAGCGGCAGTGACCCAACTGAATCAAGGCTTCCCGCCAAGGGATGGAATTAAAATAATTAACCTTTTCCATTATGATTCCTCTAAAAATAAAGTTATGTTTAAGTTTCTTTATTGTAGTGAAAAACAAGGCTTTGGTAAAGGCTCAAATGAGGAGAAGGGGAGCTTCTACTTTAAACTCGTGGAGCCAAATCGTTTGTCTACGAATTGTTCTAGCTGGGGGAGCAACTCTTCTTTCAATATCAAGTAGGTTTCTTCCATTACGTTAGAAGCGTTGCGCAAGAATAGGTCTGCGGGATGAACCTGCAGCACATCTGCTATCTTGAACATAAGGTCAAAGGAAGGATATTGGCGCCCTGACTCTATACAACCGATAGTTCCTGGCTGACAGTTGCATAGTTCTGCCAGTTTTGCCTGGGAAAATCCTTTGAGGCTACGATAATGCTTAAGATTTGCTATGAAAGTGCTTTGATGAGACATCTTATACTAAGTATAAACAAGGTTTTTTCAGAATAAAATTGTGTGAGAACTAGTGACTTTGCATTGACACTTTGTATAAACAAGTATATGGTAGGAGACAATAGTTTATACAGAGTGGAAGAGGGGGCTGGAATGACAAATGCAATAGGGATAGAGGGAACTCCTCTGAGTCAATTGACTTTTGGTTCTAAGTTTTTATTCGGTGTGGGATTTCTTTTTAAAGTTACCATTTTGTATGGAATTTTTATAGGATTGAATATTTTAAAACAAATTATTTGTCTTAATTCTTTGTGGAAGACAGGACAGTTGCAAGATGATAGTTTGATTCTGTTTGCAATTCTGGTACTTGGCTACTGCATCATTTATGATATATTTTTCATAATTTCAGAAGGAATCATAGGAAAGATGATATTTGGATTGATTTTAACTCTTATAGGGAGTGCTGTTGTTTTTTTTCTTTCCGCCAGCCGGAGCTATTATTGCACTATTAGGTTTGATTTCCATGATTAAATCTATTGTTGGCATTATAAAAATGATTCCAATGTTACTCTTAGGGGTGTTGATTTCGTTCTTTTTGTTGGCAGATATCCTGTTGGTTTATTTCGATAGGTCACTTTTTGAAGAGTTCGTCAAAAATCCTATTTACGTTAAGAAAATTTATCACTTTACAATTGTTTTTTTTGTCTATGATATTCCATATTTTGTTTGTACGGCATTGATTTCTCTTGTATTAGCTTTTAAATATAATTTGCAGATGGCTTTGTTCCGTCAAACAGTACTTTTTTTAGCTATTCCAATTATTGCTTTGGTCATTTGGTTGATTAAAAGTGCCCTTTCAAATTCATTGTTTCAACCTCAACATCAACAGCAGGCTGTAATTAGAAATAAACGTGTGTTTGTTCATGCTTATCAGAGAGCTGATGGAACGTGTGTTGCAAGTCATTTTCGTTCATATCCAATTTTTAAAAAGTAGGCCGCGATTTGTTTATACAGAAAATTATTTTCACTGTATATTTCAACCTGTTTTTCTTCCTGTGCTTTCCCTTGTATGCCCAGCAGGAGCGGGGGCTCCAGTTCCTGAACCATCCCGACTACATTGCCGGGAAGGGGTACGGGGAGAGCCCGGCGGTGGCTCGGCAAGCGGCATTGGGAGAACTGAGTAGATACTTTGTGTCTCAGGTTACCACGGAAACAAGAGAATTCGTTGAAATGAAAGATAGTGAAAGTTCTAGCCGGCTCAGTCAGGAAACCTTTGTTTCCAGCCAGACGGATCTCTTTTCTGTACGGTATGGGGAGCCCCATTATCTGGAGGGACAGAGTCTCTGGGAATGTGTGGCCTATATAAATAGGCAGGAGGCATGGGGAGTGTATAAGCAACGTCTAGAGCCCTTAGTTCAGACCTTTGCTCGTTTGTGTCAATCTACTCGGGAAGAGTCTGATCCTCTTTCTTGTCTTCTGTTTTACTCTCGTGCCTTAAGCCTTGCCCAGAAGAACGAACTTTCCTCAAAGCAAGCCTTTGCTACCGCCTTGTATCCTGCAGGTGCCACTGCCCTTGCTCCTTTGCTGGAGGATTTAGGAGCACTTGAAGCTAAAATCCCTGTTCTTGCCAACCAGTGTCCAGTGTATGTTGAGTGTTCGCAAGATTTTAACAACATGATTTTGACAGCTACAACGGAAACTCTTTCACGGCAGGGACTTGTAGTTACCAATGACAAAGCTTGTACAGAGTACATCTGTATAGTGACTGTGACAGAAAACTTGCAGGAACTAAGTGGCGGTAACTTTTACACTCCGCAGGTACAGATTTCACTCGCTTGTGGCAACAAAAGTCTTTATGCTCAAAGTTTTTCCATACAACGTACTGGAGCAAGGAATGGTAGTGTGGCAAAACAACGGTGCTACAAAGCTATTGCTGATGAACTGAGGAAATCTTTCTTGGAAGAGTGAGAAAAGATCACTATTTGCAATAATTAATCAGGAAAAGAATTTTCCAATGTGAAAAGTTTGGGAAAAAACATATTTTGGAGGAAAATCATGATCAAGGTAATGAAAAAGGCTGCATTAGTTGTAACGGCTTCTGCAGGATTGATGATGCTGTGGGGATGTGCTTCCACAGGAGCTATTGATGGTCAAGATGGAAAACTTGCTTCTACATCGGGTTACAGCATTCTGGGGAAGGAGACTACAGTGGTGGACTGGGATGGGCGTACACTGGGGGCAGAAGCTTCTCCTGCATGGCTGGCCGCTGCAAATCGGGGGGATTTCTCCGCCTTTATTCAGGCTTATAACAAGAAGGAAAATAGCGTGTTTAAGCGTTCTACAGGAACGGGAGCTGATGTGCGGGCTGCAACTATGAGAGCGGATATGGCCTATGCACGGAATGTTGCTCGAGAATTGCAACAGTCTATCAATGTGTTTGCGGCAGAGCAGGCACGGGCAGGAAATATTGGGGACACTACCCGTCAGGCCATAGAGGAAGTGACGAAAACCCAGTCAAATGCGGAGATTACTGGTCACCAGAAGGTTGTAGAGTACTGGCAGCAAGTAATCGAACTAGATCCCCTCACAGAAACAAAAACTTCACGCTACATAGTCTATCAAATCTATGAAATTGACCCCAGCATTTGGGCTCAGACCACGGCAAAGTACGTGAAGGAGGTTTTGAATGGTGTTCCTGACGAACTGACTCCAGAGCAGGACTTTGTGAAAGACTTGGTGGGCCAGATGATGGATGATGCTCGTTTCCCCACTGTACTAAGCCAACAGGAAGCAGTTCAGAAGGCTGAGGCTGCCAAGAGAATGGCAGATGTACAGGCAGAACTTGCTCCTGCTCAACAGAAGGCTGCTGCAGAACAGGAACTTGCAAAAATCATGCAGGATGGAAAAACCCAGCGTACCCAGATTGTAGCGGATGCTCGGACAGAACAGGTGCAGGCTCAGGCCGATGCCACTAAGACAGCCTATCTTTCCGGAAGTCCGGTATATGCCAGTGCTGCCACAGTGACAGCGGCTGACCAGGAGTGGGCAGATGCAGAGGCCTTAGCAGCATCAATCTTGTTCGGTTAATCTTTTATTTTCAGAACTTAGAGCCCAACACTGAGCTCTAAGTTCTCAACTACGGAGGATATCATGAAAAAAATTTACAGGTCAGGGGTTGTATGTCTTCTGGCTTTTTTGTTTTTAAGTTGCCTTTCTACCCAGAATGAGGTTGAGGCCAGTCAACCTGCGAAAATCCAGCAGTTCCAAGAAGATGGCTCTTTTCAAGATGGTGACTTTGATGATGAATCTTTTGTTTCAAGTACTCATACTGCTAAGGGGGAAGAAAAAAACTCTTCCAAGGCTAGCAAGACTGAGAGCTTGTACAAGGGAAAAGGTTTAGCCATTGCTGTCCTGCCTCCAGAGTTGCGAGGTGGGGAACCGTGGATGAAGCAGTCATTTCAGGACAACCTCACTAGCCTTCTTGCAGGTTATACAGATATGACAGTGTTAGATCGCAAGAACGAAGATTTAATCATTGCTCAGCAAGAACTTTCAGAGACAGGATTGTATTCTGAAGAAAATGCGGTGGAAATTGGCCAGATGACCAATGCTCAATATGTGGTGGTGGGGAGCATCCAAAAACTTTCCGCCAGCTATGAGTGCAATTTTCGGGTGAACGAGACAGCTACCAACGAGATTCGTTCTGCCAGCATTAGTCGTCATTCCTTGGCAGATATGGAGTCTGGTGTGGCTGTTCGTCAGATTGTACAGGAATTATTTGGAGGGCTTGGTATTCAGTTGACTGAAGCAGAACAGGCTGCCCTGCAAAAGAAGAATGACGTGGAATCTACCTCCATTACCATGCTGGCAAAGGGTGCTCAGGCCCAGGCCTCCGAAGATTACATTCAGGCAGTGCTTTATTATAATCAGGTTGGTGGTACCTTCCAGCAGGAAGCCAATGCCAGCACCAACCAGATGTTTTCCGCCTCCCCGGAGAACCTCACCGTCCGCCAGCGCCAGCAGTATAATCAAGTGCAACGTGCTAAGTGGGAAAAAATTCTTACAGACCTGCGTTCATATTTGAATGAGAATTTGTGGATTGGAGTGTATCATGATCCCCTTGTTGTGAAGGAAACTAATATTTCTATGAGTAGTATTTCCTATAAGATTCCTTCTGTGATGAAGATTTTTCCAAAACGTGAAGCAGTAATCGTTGCAAAGAAGGTTATGGAGGAGTGGTACAAGGTCAAGAATAATCCAGATAACAAGGTTTGGACTTCAGGTGTTCATAGTAGTAGTATTGGTCAGTGGAGGTATGAAATAGATGTAGGGCTGTTTGACGCTGACGGTAATCAGCTTGCGACGTGTTTGTCTTTAAATTCAGACCTTAGATACTGTTTTGAGCCTAATAACCTTTTTGATTCTAATCCAGTAAATTATGTGGTGAAAAGTCAGAAGAAGTATTTTGATGATGCCAAGGAAACGGAATATATGGGTTGGTCTAGGTTTCTTCCAGGTGCAGTCTTTGATGACATTGAGATTGCTGATATGAGCGAAAACACCATTATTCCCACCGCACGGATACTTAAAATTGAAGGTACAAGCGGCTATAGTGACAAACTCCCTTGCAAACTCACCCTCTACACCCTTGCGGAGTGGGAAGCCCTCATGGCTCAGCAATAAGGTTTGAAGCGACTATTGGGAGAAATAACAAATCTTCCAATAGTCCTTATTTTTTCATCTCTATTTTCTCTGTTGTACAGGAGGCTGGATTGTTGCAATAATCAAAAAAATAGGTCTTCTTTGACAAAGCCTTTCTTGAGTAAAATTAAAACTTGACACTTCTGTATACTATGCTATACTGCCCCTTGTGAAGGATACCTCTACTACCCAAGGCCCCATTTGGAAGCATTTGCTTCGTCTTTTTTATCCCATTTTGCTCGGAACCTTTTTTCAGCAATTATACACCACGGTGGATTCCATTATTGTGGGGCATTTCTTGGGAAAAGAGGCCTTGGCGGCAGTAGGTGGTGGAGCTGCCCTCATTGTGAACTTGCTGGTGGGTTTTTTTGTGGGAATATCCTCTGGTGCTACGGTAATTGTGTCTCAGTTTTTTGGTGCTGGTGATAGTCTCAAAATAAAGAAAGCTATTTCCACAGCCATAAGTCTTGCCATTATTGGTGGCTTTGTGTTGATGGTGGCAGGAATTCTTTCTGCAGAATGGATGTTGCAAATAATAGGAACTCCCCAAGAATTGATGGGCATTTCAATGGAATATATTTGCTGGTATTACGCCGGCATGATTCCTTCTCTGTTGTACAACATGGGCTCAGGAATTTTTCGTGCTGTGGGAGATACCCGCCGCCCCTTGTATTTTCTCATAGTAGCTTGTTTGACAAATATTGCTTTTGACTTAATAACTATAAATGTGTTGGGGTGGGGAGTTGCAGGGGCGGCCATTGCTACTGTTTTATCCCAAGTGATAGCTATGATTTTTGTGCTGCGGGGCTTTCACCGTCAATGGATACTCTTTGGTGCTTTGCCAAAGCAATTGTTTGTGCTTCCCTGGAAATATCTTGATGCCACCTTGTTGAAAGTGACTATAAAAATCGGATTGCCTGCTGGTTTTCAGGCCGTCATGTATTCTCTGTCAAATTTGATTATCCAATCAAAAATTAATGAGTTTGGAACGGACACCATTGCAGCCTTTTCTGCCTATAGTAGATTAGATAGCTTTTACTGGATGATTATTGGTGCCTTTGGTGTGGCTATTACCGTATTTGCGGGACAAAACTATGGGGCAAAACAATACAAGCGAGTATTTCAAGGAACGTGGATTTGTCTTGCTATGACTGGCGCTTCTACCATTGCCATGTGTATCTTTTTAATGCTTACTTCCCATTGGCTCTATCTTTTTTTTACCACTGATCCAGAGGTTATTCGCATTGGGCTTGAAATGCTCTACTTCCTTGTGCCAACCTATATTAGCTACATTTCTATAGAAATCCTTTCTGGAGCTATTCGTGGAACAGGAGATTCTGTTATTCCCATGGTAATGACCCTTTGTGGAATTTGTTTGTTGCGGGTAGCGTGGTCGTTTTTCGTCGTTCCCCTTCAGCCTCGTATCAATACAGTACTAATGAGCTACCCTGTTACCTGGGCTGTTACTTCAATCATGTTCTTTGTGTATTACAAGTTTGGCCGCTGGAGAAAAGGGCTAGAGTAGGGGGAGGTTCCCCTCCAATGAACCTGTTAAAAAAAACAGCCCCACTTCAATAAAGTGGGGCTTGTTCTATGGATTTCTTTCAAATAACCTTTATCTTACATTCCACCAAACTGCTGCATGAATTTTGCCTGCAAGCCCTTGTTCTTGGTGAGCTTTTTCATGGCTAAGCGGGTTTTTTCAAACTGCTTGATAAGGCGGTTGACCTCTGCTACAGAGGTACCAGAACCCTTTGCAATGCGCTTGCGGCGGCTGGGGCCAATAATCAGGTGGTTTGCCCGCTCCTTCTTTGTCATGGAAAGGATGATGGCTTCCTGCCGTTTCATAGCACTGGTGTCAATTTCTTGGTTTCCCATTTGGGCTGCCATTCCAGGTACCATCTCTATGAGGGATTGTAATGACCCCATCTTCTTTACCCGCTGGAGCTGGTCTAGCATATCTTGCAGGGTAAAGGTTTCGCTCATCATCTTTTTCTGGAGCTTTTCTGCTTCAGCTTCATCGATGGTAGCCTGAGCTTTTTCTACCAAAGAAACAATGTCACCCATACCCAGAATTCGGCTAGCGATTCGCTCTGGATGGAAGGGCTCAAAGTCTTCAGTTTTTTCACCTGTACCGATAAACAGGATGGGCTTTCCAGTAATGGATTTTAAGGAAAGGGCGGCACCACCACGGGCGTCAGAGTCAAACTTAGTCAGGATAACACCAGTAAGCTGTAATGCCTCATCAAAGGTTTTGGCAATGTCTACAGCATTCTGTCCAGTCATGGCGTCTGCTACCAACAAGACCTCATCGGGACTGGTGGCTTTTTTTACCTCAGCAATTTCTGCCATCATGTCCTGATCAATTTGGAGGCGACCAGCGGTATCGATAATCAGGGTGTCATAGCCACCCTTCTTTGCTTCCTTGATAGCATCCTTGGCAACCTTTACGGCATCCTTGGTATCTTCGTGGTGAACAGGAACTCCAATCTTTTCTCCCAGCACACACAGCTGCTGGATAGCGGCGGGACGCACCAAGTCACAGGCGGCCAACATGGGCTTGCGACCTTCCTTGGCCAAGCGAGCTGCCAGCTTGGAGGCGGCAGTGGTTTTACCGGCACCCTGCAGACCTAACAACAGGATAATAGAAAGGGTGTCGGGACCCTTCAGCTTTAAGTCCTGTTTTTCATCTCCCAAAAGGGAAACAATCTTGTCGTGGATAATCTTTACAAACTGCTGGCCTGGGTCAACGGCTCTCAGAACCTTTTCACCCTTGGCCTCTTCAATGGTACTGTTTACAAACCGTCGCACCACTCGCAGGTTAACGTCAGCTTCCAAGAGAGCAATTTTAATCTGCTCAACTGTTTCTTCTATATTTTTCTCTGTAATGGAGGACTTTCCGCTGAGCTTGCGGACCACATCGGTAAAGGTATTGGAAATTTTCTCTAACATACTCACAGTATACGGAAATCAGCTTTTTGGCTCAAGGGGCGGGGAGGGGGGATGAAGTCAATAAAAAAGCCCTACTTTAGAAGGATTTTCTTCCAAAAGTAGGGCCTGTGTACACTCCATGTACTATTAGAAATTCAGCAAACGCAGAATCTTTCCCTTGAATAGAATACACAAAAGGTCAAGTACCCAGATGATGTTCCAGCCCAAAAGTAAGCGGAGCAGACCTGCCACAATCTTTCCTTCCTGAAAGCGGGTTACAAAACCAAACAACCAAGAGGTAACAGGAATAATGGCAAAAATAATACTAATGAGTCTCCCCATTCCAAAGTAGTCTTTTCCTCGTGAACCTTTTTTCTTTCCCACGGTTTCCTCCAAAAAAATATTTTTTCATGATAAACCAAATGAAAAGAATTGTAAAGAATAGATAAAGAGGAGATATATGAACGATAATTTTTTTATAGAAAAATGTTAAAAAATTTTTTTCTTGACAGTTGAAAATTTCGATTTTATCATAGTAGAAGAGTCCTTTTATAAAATTTTGACTCAGTATACATACAAAGGAGATTTTCATGGATTATTCCACACAACAGTTGAGAAATATTTCTATTGCCGGTCACGGTCAGACAGGAAAGACCACCCTTTTTGAGCATTTGCTTTTTGTTGGTGGAGTTCTTCCTAAGGCTGAAGCCGTAGCATCCGGTAAAACTGTCAGCGACAACTCACCAGAGGAAATCCAGAGAAAGATATCTGTTTATTCTTCCTTGGCTCACATTGCCTGGAAAGACAGCCTTATAAATATGTGGGACACTCCCGGTTCCTCCGACTTTTCTGGAGAGGTGATTTCTGCTTTCCGTTCCAGCGAGCTTGCCTTGATGGTGGTAGATTCCCGCTCAGGTGCCCAGATTGAAACCATCAAGCTGTGGCGTGACCTAGACCGCAGAAACAAGCCCCGTATCGCCTTCTTGAACCATTGTGAGGATGACCGCTGTGACTATGACGGCTCCGTTCAGGATATTCGTAAGAAATTCAGTGTAGAGGTTTGTCCTGTAACTATTCCCATGGGAACAGGTGCTGATTTTAAGGGTGTTATGGACGTGCTTCACGGTAAGGCCTACCTTGTAGCTGGGGATGGAGCTGTAGAAAAGGCTTCTGAAATTCCTGCTGAGTACAAGGACGAATACGAGGATGCCTTGGGCGTGCTGGCTGGTGCTGCTGCCGAAGGTGACGATGACCTTTTGGTTAAGTTCATTGACGAAGGTGAGCTGACTCAGGAGGAAATCATCACTGGTTTGAAGATTGCAGTAGCCAACAACCGTATCGTTCCATCCTTTGCTGGAAATCCTGAGCAGAACTGTGGTCTTGTTCCTTTGCTGGACTTTATTGCAGACATTGCTCCTGACCCATCCCATGCTATTGAAACATCCATTTCTCCTGTGGAAGAAAAGATGGCCGTTAAGTTTGATAGCAATGAGCCTACTTCCGTTTTGTGTGTTAAGACTGCCAGCGATCAGTTCTCTGGTAAACTTTCTTACCTGAAGGTTGTTACTGGAAAGCTTGCTGCTGACTCCGAGCTCTTTAACCTTTCAGAAAAGAAAAAGGAAAAAATCGGTAAGTTGTACCGCTGTGTTGGAAAGAAGCTAGAAGAAATTAAGGTGGCTCAAGCTGGTGATTTGTGTATCGCTGCCAAGCTTGCTGTTACAAAAACAAGTGAAACCTTGTCTGCAAACCAAGATTCTCTGCCTTTGGTAAAGCTCCGTTTGCCAGAGCCGGTATATTCCATGGCTGTATCTGCCAAGGAAAAGCGGGATGATGATAAGCTTTCTACCCAGTTGCTGAAGGCTGCAGAAGAAGACCGCACTATTACCTTCGCTTACAACCCAGAGACAAAGCAGAACGTTGTTTCTGGTATGGGTGAGTTGCAGATTGGCATTATCCTAGACAAGATTCGTTCTCAGTCAAAGATTGAAATTGAAACCTCTTTGCCCCGTATCGCCTATCGCGAAACAATCCAGCGAAAGGCCCAGGCTGAATATACTCACAAGAAGCAGTCTGGTGGTCACGGTCAGTATGCACGTGTTGTTCTTTCTGTGGAAGCTATGGAGCGTGGCATGGAATACGGCTTTACCAATGCAGTTGTTGGTGGAGCTATTTCCAAGGGCTACATTCCTGGTGTAGAAAAAGGTGTTCGTGAGGCAATGGAACATGGTGTTCTTGCTGGCTACCCTGTAGTTGATGTGGCCATCACTGTTCTGGACGGTAAGGAGCATCCTGTTGACTCCTCCGAAATGGCCTTTAAGATTGCTGCTCGCAATGCCTTTAAGGATGCTATGCGTTCTGCGGGGCCTGTATTGCTGGAGCCTGTAATGAACATTACCGTGTGGGTTGAATCCAAGTACTTGGGCGATATCATGTCAGACCTTTCTGGAAAGCGTGGTCGAGTGCTGGGACAGAACACCTTGGCTGGCGATATTGACGAGATTCGTGCCCTAGTTCCCCAGTCTGAGCTTTTGAAGTACGCCATTGATCTGCGTTCCTTGACAAGTGGTACTGGTAGCTTTGAAACCTCCTTCAGCCACTATGACCCAATTTCTGGTAAGCTGGCAGATGAAGTTATTGCTGCCGCCAAGGAATTCATCCAGGTTGCTGCAGAGGATTAAGCTGTGGGACAGTTGTAGAACAGGAAGCTCCCCTATGGATTTGTCTGGACGAGGAGATTTTCAGATTGCATTGTAGCTGGATTCAATAGATGGTGCTAGGGAGAGGCAGTTGCTTCTCCCTAGTTTTTATTTTCTAGCTATATTTGCTAAAAACTCTTCTTCTGGAATCCGTGCCGTGGTAACAGCTCGGTGAATGGCTTCTGCCAAAACTTGGGCTGCCAAGGTTCCTGCCATGTTCAAATCGGCGGGATGGCTTCCCACAGAGGCGGCATATACAGCATCTCCGTCAGCTAGGGTTCCCACTGGATTGATGCAGCGAGGATAGGCATTGGTGGCCATAGCTGCCAACTTAGTTAGTTAGGTCTTAGAAAAGTTGCCATTTGTGATGATGGCTGCAATGGTGGTATTGTTTCTGGTGAACATGTCTTGTGGCTTTGCAATGGAGTATAGAATATCTTGGATATTTGCCCAGCCAGAACGATCTTCGCTGGTTACGCCGCCGATTTTTTCTCCAGTAGTGTGATGGAATACATCTCCGAGGGCATTTACTACCACAACGGCGGCCATTTGTAAGCCTGCTACTTCCACCCCATAGATACCAACACCTGCCTTTGTGGCTCGGTGCATGCCTGCAATCTTTCCGATGGTAGCTCCAGTTCCCCCTCCATAATTGCCCTCAGGATGCTGGTTGCAGTCTAGTGCATGGACACAGGCCTTGTATCCCAGCTCCTTGTCTGGACGAATGGTACTGCTACCGTAGCCCAAGTCGTAGATGCAGCTTTGACACACGATGGGAACTAAGGCAAAGCCGGTGTTATACCCCATCCCTCGTTGCTCCAAGCAGGCCATTACTCCGTCAGAGGCAGCCAGTCCAAAGGCTGATCCTCCGGACAAGACAATGGCATTGACAGGGATATCGTTGGTAAGGGGAGAAATTACTGGCGTTTCCCGAGAGGCTGGTCCTCCACCGCTAATGTCCACTCCGGCCCGAGCACCTTGGGGAAAGACCAATACCGTCACACCTGTTTTCGCCTCTAGTTCTTCTGCGTGGCCAATATTCACACCTGGGATATCTTGTAGTTGAATTTCTTTTATCATCCTAATCCTTCTTGTTTTGTGGTAGCAGCTCGGCAGATTAACGGTTCATTTTCAGGGTACAGAGCAAGCCGTCAAAGATAAGGCTGGGAATCACCTCGTTAAAGATGCCTTCTCCGTTAAACAGGTGGGAAAATCCTCCTGTTCCCAGCACCATGGGCTTTCTTCCAGAAAAAATTTCTCGGGTGTAGGCTGAAATCAACTCCTTGATACCTCCCAATGCACCATAGTACAAGCCTGACTGGATTGCTTCTGCGGTATTTGTTCCACAGGCCTTTTGTGGAACCCCAATTTCAACATTGGGCAGCTGAGCTGTTTTCTGGGCTAGGGCTTGCATGGACATGTTGACACCGGGCAAAATAGCTCCACCTAGGTACTCCCGTTTCGAAGTCAAGATATCCACGGTGGTGGCAGTGCCCATGTCCACGATGATGATGTTGGCATTGGGATAATAGGCTTGAGCACCAATGGCAGCGGCGATTCTGTCGGCACCAATTTCCTTGGGGTTGGAATATTTCAGTTGCAGTCCTGTTTTAACTCCCGGCTTAATAAGCAGGGGCTCCTTGTCAAAATACTTGATGCAGGCACTGGTAAGGGGGTAGTTCAGGGAGGGGACAACGCTGCAACAAACAATATCACTTACCTGTTTGGGATCAAATCCATTTTCCCGGAACACTGCCCGCATAAAGATTCCTAACTCATCACTGCTGGTATAATGGTTTGTAGTATGACGAAACTGGAGAATCAACTCATCATCTAAAAACACACCTCCTGAAATTTGGGTGTTTCCAATATCAAGGGTCAAAATCATTTCTTCCTCCTTAGTACGATTTTTCTATTTAGTTTGAGTAGCTATTTTATAGAGTATCTTTGCCATTTCTTCTTCGGTTTCTCCTCGGTCAAAGGCCACTACTTGATTGTCCTGCAATATATTCACTGCAAAGGGATGGCTTTCTGAGGTGATGTTGAGTATATCGTTGGCAACCACAAAGTCGGCAGCTCCTCTGGCAAGAATTGCATGGCAGGCAGCCAAAACCTTTTCTGGCTCGGCACCACTGGTTAACTTAAAGCAGATAACGGTGGGATCCTGGTGACCTCCGTCCCGTGACCAGCCCTTTATTCTGTCTGCAAGTTTTGGAGCTGCCTTAAATTTGATTACCATAGATGAACCGGATGGAATCTTTCCCTCTGGACCAGCTGCCACTTCCACTCCATCCATAATCACTGTTTCGGGAATAAAGTCGCTTACCGCTGCAGCATGAATGACAAGGTGATATTCCTTTGCGGTAAGTTCTTCTTCCAGTAGGCGACCTAAATCGACTCCGCTTACAAAGGTACGGATGGTGCATTTCCCCTGGGGCTTAATGGCAGTGGCGGCAGTCAGTGCGGTAACTTGGCAGCCTTGAGCAGAAAAATAATCTGCGATGATGGCAGAGGTTCTGCCTGTGGAGGTATTGGTGACGCAGCGAACATTGTCTATGGCCTCCCTACAGCCACCTCCAGTAATGAGTATGTTCATAGTTCTTCCTTTTTTCTCTTAGTTGGAGATATTGTGATTGTCATGGAGAATATTCTGGATGTATTCCAGAGCTTTTTCTGGAGCAAGCAGTTTTCCCTTGCCCACCTCGCCACAGGCCAGTAAGCCTTCTTCTGTGGGAAGGATGTGGGTTCCCCAAGATTCCAGCTTGGCCAAAGCTTCCTGCACTGCGGGGTGATTATACATTTGGGTGTTCATGGCAGGAGCCACAAGGAGGGGCTTGTTGTAGTTGTTGGCAAGGCAGAGTGCTCCGAACAAGTCGTCACTGAGTCCCGCAGCTAGCCTACAGATGCAGTTGGCAGAAGCGGGGTAGGCGATAATCAAGTCGGCCCATCGTTGGCTCAAGGTGATGTGGTGCATGGGATCTTCGCTTTTGTCAAAAATGTCAGTCAGTAAGGGCTTGCCAGTAAGTCCTTCCAAAGATGCCCGTTGAATGAATTGGAGTGCCCCCTTTGAAGCGGTGGCTTGCACTTCAAATCCTTCTTTTGTAAGAAGGCTAATGAGGGAACAAGATTTGAAACAGGCAATGGAGCCTGTAACATGAATCAGAATACGTTTCATAGTACCTGTCCTTTGGATCAAGTCTAAGAAACCCCGTGAAACTCAGCAGAATTCCACGAGGATTCAGATTAGTTGAGAGAAAGAATCGTTGAATACAACTTATTTTTCCCACAAGATTTCAGGATAGTAGCCTTCCTGAATTTTCTTTGCAATTTCCACCTTTACCGTGGCCCTATCTTCGGGATAGGTCATACCGAACCAGCTTTCAGGTGAGGTATACACCTTAATTTTACCTTGGTTGTGGGCAACGATATTACTTGCTGCTTCTGGCAAAAGGGCTTCTGTTTTTTCGCTTGTCAGATTGTTTGCAATAAAATCATCCCAATACAGGTGAAACTCTTCAAAGGCCTTGGGAGAGAAGCCAAAGAAATTCATGGAAACCCATTCCTTTCCGGTCAACTCAATCTTTTGGCCATCCAAGAGACTGATGATTTTATCACCTTCGTATCCAATCTTTGTATTTTCCTTCATGGAAACAAGATAATTGTCTTTAACAGTACAAATTGCTCTGGAAACCGTTCCTGAGCGGCTCATGGTATTTCCCAAAATAAAGCCTACCATGGCATGTTCTGTACCATCTACTGGCATGGCAGAAAGATGGGCTCCCAAGGTTTCAAAGGCGGAACGCCCATAGTAATCGTCAGCATTGATGACGGCAAAGGGGTCTTTAATAGCTGCTTCTGCACAGAGTACCGCATGGATGGTGCCCCAAGGCTTGCTTCTGGCAGCAGCCTTTTCAAGTTGTTCTGCTGTCAGTCCGAATTCAGGAGTTTGGAATACATATTCTGCATCAAAGTTGCGAGCAACCCGATCAAAGAGTCGCTCTCTAAAATCCTTTTCAATGTCTTTGCGGATAATGTACACCACCTTACCAAAGCCATTTCTCATGGCATCATAGGTAGCAAAGTCTAGCAATGTTTCGTTGTGGAGTCCAACGGAATCAATCTGCTTGACTCCTCCATATCTGCTGCCCATTCCTGCAGCCAAAACCAATAATGTGGGTTTCATAGCAATATCTCCTGCATTTCAGCATATCATGGAAAATGGAATATCTCAAGTAAAAGTTTTCTGGATAAAAATTGATATAATGATTTTTATAAAAAAATCCCCAGAACAATCTCCATTAAGAAATTGTATCTGGGGTTTAATTCCAAAGATCTGGAAAAGTAGCTTTTTATTAGTCAGCCTTCAAGTTTCCCTTGATGGTGAGGATTCCCTTCTTCAAAGAAGCAGTCAATTCTCCATCGTAGTCAACAGTAGCATCTTCAGCAGCTTCATCGTCTACCAAAGTAATCTTGCTCCAGTCCAAGTCAGCCATGTTAGCCTTGTCTCCACCAGCCTTCAAGAACTCGTCCTTGATCAAGAACTTTCCACCTACGTTCTCACCAACACCAGCGGCAATCTTGAAAGACTCATCTGTGTCAATCTTTCCCTTGTTGTCGGTTGTAACCTGATAAGCTGTTCCGCGGTGGATGAAACGGATAACCAACTGCTTGCCGTTAGCTGTTACAGTGAAAGCATCAGAAGTAGCTGTGTTCCAAGCAGAAACAGGATATAATACTAAAGCACGAAGACCAGCAGGAATTGCGTTCTTCTTTGTTGCGTCGTTGTCATAGCGTACAACATTGAATGCGGTTGTGGACTGGGCAATTGAAGCACCTGTTGCTGCGTCAAATCCATCCTTTACGCTCTTTCCGTTAGCAGACCAATTGAAATGGTTCTTTGCATCTGCTGCTTCTGTGTTGAAGCGGAAGTCAATTGAAACCTTCTGGGCAACAGCCAAACCTGCTACTGCTACCAAAACCAATGCTGCGATGATAAACTTTGAGTTCTTCATGTGTTTACTCCTTAAATGTATAGATATCTAATCTATAGTCTTTTATTGATACAAATATATACAGATATTCCTTTTTGGTCAAGGTTAGCAGGAGAGGCCAGCCTCAAGTGCTATCTGTATCATATTTGTAAAGGTTGTCTGTCGCTCCTCTGCTGAAGTTGCTTCTCCAGTGGCAATGTGGTCTGAAACCGTCAGGATGGCCAAAGCCTTTCTGTCGAATTTTGCAGCCAGAGTATAAAGTTCTGCTGCTTCCATCTCTATTCCCAAGACACCGTACTTGGCCCAAAGTTTCCAGTTTTCGTTTTCATCATAGAAAAGGTCGCTGGAAGTAACTGGTCCCTGCAAGGTTGTAATGCCAGCCTTTTGGGCTGCTGTGTAGGCTGCCATCAAAAGTTCAAAGTTCGCGGTGGGAGCAAAGTGCAGGTTTCCGAATCGCTGTACTGGCAATGAAGAATCGGTACAGGCCGCTGTGGCCAGGATGGTGTCACGAATCTTGGTGGAGTGATGGATTGCACCACAGGTTCCTACACGAATGGCCTTTTGTACACCGTAGAATTGAAACAGCTCATTTACGTAGATGGAAAGTGAGGGTTGTCCCATTCCCGTTCCCTGCACAGAAACTCGTTTTCCCTTGTAGGTTCCAGTAAAACCATACATTCCCCGAACTTCATTGTAGCATTCAGGATTTTCTAAAAAATTTTCTGCAATGTATTTTGCACGTAAGGGATCACCAGGCAACAAGATGGTGTCGGCAATCTGGCCTTCCTTTGCATTGATGTGTGTACTCATACATACCTCCGTAAACGAATGTGGGTTATTCCCTTTTTTCAGTATACCCTCAGAAATCTAAAAACACAAGGAAAACATCCCTTTCTTGCTTTGAGGTCACGGGGTACAGGTCTCTTGAATTCGTCTGAACAATTGAAAAACGGTGCTGTTGCCGTGGGGAAGCTCCCGCAGATACACAATGTCATCTGCTGGCTCCCATTCTTCCCACAAGAACTCAAGCCACAGGGCCTCTGCCGCTTTGAGAGGGCTTTCATCACTGTCGTAATCCCTTTGCACAAAGGCGTAGGTTCCAGCAGGAATATTTTTGAGGCTTCTTGTATCAATGCCTGCTGGAAGTACCGCATCCAAACTGCCGTCTGTATTGGAAGGAAGGCCATATCCACAGAAGTTTCCTTCACAAAGGTATTGATCTGCTGTAGGTTCCAGATTCTTTTTGTCCACTTGGGTGTGAAATTGTGTCATTCGCTCTCCAGTAAAGCCTTGAGGAACAGTAGTACTGGGGAGGTACAGCAAGTCTTTGAATAACGAAAGTCGCCTGATATGGTAGTCCATGGGAAAAGTATAGCGAATTTTAATTTTTTTTTGCAGTTTTTTTTTGAAAAAACGCATTTTTTTTAAAGTCCAACTCTATAATAGTAAGTGGGGATAAGATTTTGGCCAAGATGTTCCTTCGTAAATACTGATCATGGAGGTTGTTTTGAAGAAATTTTGCTGTCAAAAAAATATATATCTTTGTTTTTTTATTCCTTTTTTCTTGATGTCTGTAAGTATTTTTTCTGTATCCTGCAAGATGACAGCGGAAGGAATTATTGCTACTACCGAAGATGTGGGAGCACCTGTGTTGCTAGAATTTTCGCAAGATTCAGCGGAGTGTGTCTCTTTGTCTTTTACAGAAAAAGTGGAGCTTCTAAACCTAGAAGTTCGCTCTGGAAATCTTTCTACAATGGGGGATTTGATTTTTTCTGGAGAACAGATCTCTGTTACAGAAAAAGTTTTGAAGCAACAAGATGGCGTGTCTGGGGAGACTGAGCAGCTTGCTGAGGAAGGTGGTTCTCTACTGCAGGTTGTATTCTCCGATAGTCATGTCTTGGAAGCAGGCCATGGGTATATGCTTTCTGGGGTGGCCCAAGATTTCCAGGGAAATAGCTTGTTGTTTCAAGTTCCCTTTCATGGATTTAATCAGAATGTAGCTGGAGTGGTTTTTAGTGAAGTTCGCTCTGGATACAGCAAGCCAAAGGTGGAATATATCGAATTATACGTTCACACTGGTGGTGACATGGCTGGTATTGTCTTGAGTGCTGCTAACAAGGACTTTGAGTATGTATTTCCTTCTTTGGAGGTTGCTGCTGGAGAATATCTTGTGCTGCACATGAGAAGCCTTGAACAAGAAAGTGGCCATGTGGATGAGCTTGATGGAAATCTTAATGCATCAACGGCCTCTGATTCCTGTGAGAATGCTCGGGATTTGTGGGTGCCCTTAACTGGGAAAATTGTGGGGAATAGCGATGTGCTGGTGCTGCGAGAACGGACAAATGGCAAGATGCTGGATGCCTTGTTGTATGCCCATCCTGAAATAAGTGAAACCATCAAAAAGAAGACTCTTCCTGTAGCCCAGCTGGCAGTTGATTCTGGTGCTTGGCAGGGAAGTGCCGAGATTGACGGTTGGGCTTTTTCTGACGGCCTTACTAACTCTTCCACAACTCGGTCCCTGTCTCGTCAGAATATTGCTCAAATTCAGCAGGCCGCAGAGAATGGGCTTGAGCTTCCTGTGGCCAGTAAAGAGGATTGGCTTGTGACCATGAAGGTGGGGCAGGAACTGGGAATCACCCCTGGCTTACCTAATTCTTCCAACAGGTATATTCCTTAGTTTCTTGAAGGGTGGCTTTCGAGCCACCCGTTCTATATTTCTTCATATAATAAGCATTAGTAAGTGAAGAGAAGGGCTTTTCCCTTGACATTTTTATCGTGGTGGGGTATAGTACAAAGGAACAATAAAAATATCCGTGTTTTGGTTGGGAGTCGTTCAAACGGCTCTTTTTTTATATTCACAGGGCAAGTTTCTGGAAATCATATCCAGTACAGAGCCTTTTTCGGAGTGTTGGTGGAATACATATCACTTGATTCTATACCTCATTTTGCTGATTGTAGCCCCCTGGTAACAGGCTTGGGTTACGTCCTTGTGGATCTTAAGGTTGTGCCACAAAACGGCTCAATCAAAGTAACAGCTGTTATTACAAAACCTGCTGGTGACTCTGGTGCCGTTGGTGTCAATGATTGTGCCCGTGTTCACCGTGCCCTTCTTCCTCGTCTTGAGGCAGTTTTAGATTCCCAAGATATTTACATGGAAGTTGCTTCCCCTGGAATGGAGCGACTCATAAAGAATCCAGCAGAATTCGCCTTGTTTACTGGGCGGTACGTTCGTGTTTGGGATAGTCAGATTACGGATTGGGTGGCAGGAAAAATTATTTCCTCCGATGACCAGTCCATAACATTAGAGCTCGTTGGAGACGGTGTGACAGAACAGCCTGTTCAGGTGCAGCCTGCTGAAGTCAGTACAATTCCCTACCAACGAATATCAAAAGCTAAATTATTACAGTTAGGAGGCTAGGCATGTCTTCTCAGATGGCAGAAGCTATACGCCAGTTGATTCAAGAAAAGGGGCTTCCCGAAAAAGCGGTTCTCACCATGATAGAAGATACATTGAAGGCCGCCTACAAGCGTGAATTCGGTACAAACGAAAACGCTATTGTGGAATTCGCAGAAGATTTGTCAGAAGTGTATCTTTATTCCAAGAAGATTGTGGTTGATGGCGTTTACGATCCAGCTATCGAAATGGAGTTGGAGGATGCACTGAAATTAAATGCCGATGCAGAAATTGGAGACGAGATTGTTCTCCCTGTAGATCCTAAGAGTTTTGGGCGCTCCATCATTCAAACGGGAAAGCAGACTGCGCACCAGTCCTTGTCAGAGATTCAAAAGGATAGACTGTACGCCGAGTTTAAGGACAAGGTTGGAGAGTTGATGGTAGGTTATTTCCAGCGTGAAGACATGCGAGAAGGAAAGAACAAGGGAACCATATACGTAGATTTAGGTAAGGTGGAAGGTATTCTCCCTAAGCGAAATCAGTCTCCTCGGGAGCGATACGAAAAGAATGACAGAATTCGTGCCATCGTTACTGACGTTAAAAAAACAAATTCCAAGGGAAGTCCTGGTTTACAGTTGGTGCTGTCACGTACCGAACCTGATTTTGTACGAAGAATCATGGAACAGGAAATCCCTGAAACCTATGACAAGACGGTAGAAATCTACAAGATTGTTCGTGAGCCTGGATATCGTACCAAGGTTGCCGTATATTCCCGCCGTGAAGATATTGATCCTGTTGGTGCTTGTGTTGGCCAAAAGGGTGTTCGTATTCAGTCTGTTATTAAGGAATTGGATGGAGAGAAAATCGACATCTTGAAATACGAGCCAGACCCAGTGGAATTCATCAAGAATGCACTGTCTCCTGCAGAAGTCACCACGGTAATGATTCTTGATGCAGATAAACGCCAGGCCCTAGCCTGTGTTCCAGAAAGCCAGTTCTCATTGGCAATTGGTAAGCAGGGCTTAAACGTTCGCTTGGCAAACCGTTTGGTGGACTGGAACATCGACGTTAAGACAGACGACGAATACGAAGAGTGTTCACAGCTGATTGCTGAGTCTCGAAAAGCTGCAGAGAGCCTGTTTGTTCAGGAAGAAGATACCATTACTACCTTGGAAGAATTGCCCGGTGTTGATCAGGCTGTAGTGGCCATTCTCAAAGAACAGGGTATTGTAGATATAGGTCAGTTCTTGGATGCTTGTGAAAAGGGCTCTTTAGAAGGAATTGAAGGCTTGTCTGCTGAAAGCATTGCTGCCATCGAATCTCTCATTAAGGCAGAGGTTGAATTGGTGGAAGAAGAAAGTGCTCCTGTAGATGAGGCTGTTGCTGAGGAAGAATACGTGGCAGAGGATGACGAAGAAGAGTATCGTTGTCCTGAATGTAATGCCAAGATAACAATCGATATGACATCTTGTCCCAACTGTGGTATCGGTCTTAGTTTTGAGGTTGTGGACGAGGAGTAGGATAGAATATGGCGGATGAAACAGACAAGAAACCAAACGAAGGGGATAACAAGCCCAAGGTTAAATTGATTAAGAAAAAAAATGATGTAGCTCCAGCTGTTCAAGAGGTGGTAAAGGCTCCCGCTAAGGCAGAGTCAAGTGCCCCTGCTAAGGCTACAGAATCTAAGCCTTCAGAGCCTCGCTCTTCTGAGCCTAAGGCAACTGGAGGTGCTTCTCCCGAAAGGAAAAAAGTTGTGGTGGTTAAAAAGAAAAATCCTGCACCACAGCAGCAGCAAAATAAGCAAGAACCAGCAAAGGCTACTCCTGCTCAAGTAACAGCATCTGCCAATGCAACTGCAAATTCTAACGCAAAGGCAAATGTATCTCATCCTGGGCCTGCTGATTCATCCGCTTCAAATTCTCAGGCAAAGGAAACCCCTGCTGCTTCCAAGCAAAAGGATGCAGGTGGAGATCAGGCTGCGGCACAAAAACCAAAGCCAAAGGCAACTACTTTTGAGTTGAGTCCCACTCGGCCTAATGTTAAGGCTGGAAATCTCTCCGACAAGCCTCGTGGTGGTTACAATCGAGGTCACAGAGACGGCAATTATCAGCGCCGTGATGGAGGATTCTCCGGTACTCAGGCTCGTGAAGGTTTCCAGAATCGTCAGGGCGGTTACAATCGTCAAGGCGGTCAGGGTGGTGGTTATAACCGTGGTCAGGGCGGTCAGGGCGGTTACAATCGTCAAGGCGGTCAGGGGGGCTATAACCGTGGTCCCGGTGGATATAACCGTCAGGGAGGCCAAGGTGGTCAGGGCGGCTACAATCGCCAGGGAGGCCAAGGTGGTCAGGGTGGATTTAATCGTGGTCCAGGACGCCCAGGTTTTGGTGGTCCCCGCCCCGGTGGATTTGGCGGAGGCGCTCCTGCTCCCATGGAGGAGTCAAAGAAGGTTCCTGCTAAAAAGACCTTCAAGGGAAAGAAGCCTGTATACCGCAAGGATCGAGAAGAGGAAAACTTCTTTGAAGATAGAAATCAGAAGAAAAAGCAGGCCGCTTCTGCCAGTGCCGTTCCAGCATCCATCGAGATTATGGAGACAATCTCCGTATCCGATTTGGCAAAGAAGATGAACCTGAAGGCTTCTGAAATCATTGCCAAGCTCATGTCCATGGGTATGATGGTTTCCATCACTCAGTCCATTGATGCAGATACTGCCACTTTGTTGGCTTCCGAGTACGATTGTGATGTCCATATCATTAGCTTGTACGACGAGACTGTTATCGAAAGCGATACTGGCGAAGAAGGTGATATTGAGGTTCGTCCTCCCGTTGTTACTATCATGGGTCACGTTGACCATGGTAAGACAAAGACCTTGGATGCCATCCGCAGTACCCGTGTTGCAGAAGGTGAGTTCGGTGGAATTACCCAGCACATCGGTGCCTACATGGTGGAAACAGACAAGGGACGCATTACCTTCTTGGATACTCCTGGTCATGAAGCATTTACCATGATGCGTGCCCGTGGTGCCAAGATTACTGATATTGTTGTTCTGGTGGTTGCTGCTGACGACGGTGTTATGCCCCAGACCATCGAAGCGATTAACCACGCCAAGGATGCCCAGGTTCCCATCATTGTTGCAGTAAACAAGGTGGACAAGCCAGAGGCAAATCCCGACCGTGTAAAGACCCAGCTTTCCGACTTGGGACTGGTTCCAGAAGATTGGGGTGGAGACACTCAGTTCGTTCACATTAGTGCCTTGAAAAAGGAAGGTTTGGAGGACTTGCTGGATGCAATTCTTTTGCAGGCTGAAGTTCTGGAGCTTAAGGCTACTTGGAACTGTCGTGCCGAAGGAAAGATTATCGAATCCCGTGTTGACCATGGTCGTGGTGTTGTAGCTACTGTTATTGTTGAGCGCGGAACCCTTACTACTGGAGACCCCTTCGTTGCAGGAATTTATTCTGGCCGTGTTCGTGCCATCTTCAACGATCGTGGAGAAAAGATTAAGGAAGCTACTCCCAGTATGCCAGTTGAAATCCTTGGTATGGAATCCATGCCCAACGCTGGTGACCCCTTCCAGGTAACTGATACCGAAAAGACTGCTCGTTCTATTTCTTCTAAGCGTCAGGAATTGAAGCGCTTTGAAGATGCTAAGAGCGTACGCAAAGTTACCTTGGACAACCTCTACGACACCATCGATGCCGGTGGTATCATGGAGCTGAAAGTTATCATCAAGGCCGACGTACAGGGTTCTGCAGAAGCCCTCAAGTCTTCCTTGGAAAAGCTTTCCACCAGAGACATTCGGTTGGTGGTTATCCACTCATCTGCTGGTGCCATCAACGAAAGCGACGTTATGTTGGCTGCTGCTGACTCCAACGCCATTATCATCGGATTTAACGTTCGACCTACTCCCAAGGCAAAGATTATTGCCGACCAAGAAAAGGTTGACATCCGCAAATACAATGTTATCTACAAGTGTGTGGAAGAAATTACCCTCGCTATGGAAGGTATGCTAAAGCCCGACGTAAAGGAAGAGGTAACTGGTATGGTAGAGGTTCGGGATACCTTCCGTGTTCCAAAGGTGGGCCTCATCGCTGGTTCCTACGTTATCCAGGGTATCGTAAAGCGAACCTCCAGTGTCAACGTTATTCGTGAGGGAATCGTTATTTACAGCGGAAAGATTTCTTCTTTGAAGCGATTTAAGGATGACGTTAAGGAAGTTAACACTGGTTATGAGTGCGGTATCGGTATCGATAGCTGGCAGGATATCCAGGTGGGAGACCAGTTGGAAATCTTCGAGTATGTAGAAGTTGCCCGCAAGCTGGGAGATTCCGCTCCTTTAACGAGACCTGACGAAGCTGGAGGAGACAAGGCATAAATGGGTTCCTTTCGACTTGTACGATTAGGTGAACAAATCCGGGAAGAAATCTCCAAAATGATTCTTTCCGGACAGATAAAGGATCCTCGTGTTTCTACCTTCCTTTCTATCAATAGAGTGGATGTTTCTGGCGACCTTGGATATGCCAAGGTCTATGTATCCAGCTTTATGAGCGGAAAGGAAACTGAAAAGGGAGTGCGGGGCTTGCAAAGTGCCGCAGGCTTTATCCAGTCCACCATTGGAAAAAAATTGACTATCCGCCAGTTCCCAAAGCTTACCTTTGTTGCTGATTCTAGCATCAAGGAAGGCTTTGAGATGGTGCGTAAATTGAATCAGCTGGAAGCGGAAGAGGCTGCATTGGAGGCAGCTCGCAGTGAGTCTGAGGTACAAGCCTTGGACGGAGATTCCTCCGAAAGCGGGGAGAAGTAATCTGGCTGCGAAAGATTCTGGTGCATCTGGCATTATGCTCTTTGCCAAGGCCGCTGGTCCCACCAGCTTTTCTTCCCTGGGTATTATAAAAAAAGCTCTGGGAACGGGAAAGGTGGGACATACTGGCACCTTGGATAGCTTTGCAGAAGGCTTGTTGGTGGTGCTGGTGGGAAAAATGACACGATTAGTTCCCTATATCACCGCCACAGATAAAAAATATCTTGCTGTAGTGGCCTTTGGTTCAGAAACAGATACACTGGAGCCTTCTGGTGTTGTTGTGAAAGAAGGGCCACTTCCTAGCCGTCAGCAGGTGGAAGCGGTGTTGCCTCAATTTCGGGGAACTATCCAACAGGTGCCCCCTGCCTATTCAGCCATTCACGTGGACGGAAAGCGGGCTAGCGACTTAGTGCGTTCTGGTGCCACCGCCCAGCTTCCTTCCAGAGAAATCACCATTCATTCACTGGAGCTGTTGGACTTTGACGGCGGCTACGGCTTGTTGGAAGTTACCTGTTCTAAGGGAACCTATATCCGCTCGCTGGCTCGTGATATTGCCGTAGCTGCAGAAAGCTGTGCCCATTTGGTGGCCTTACGTCGAGTGTCGGTGGGACCGTTTCAGTTGGAAAATGCTGTCTTTGCTTCTCGCTTGGCAGATTTTACTTTGGCCAGCAGAGGCTATGGAGATGCTCCTCCATCAAAGGCAACAACAGAGGATCTGGAAGCAGTAGCTGGCCACTTGATTCAGTTTACTCCAGAAATGGCCCGTTCTTGCGGTCTTGTCCCTTTGGTTTTGGACATGGGCCATTGCAAGGATTTTTTTCAAGGGAGACCATTGCGAAAGTCTTGGTTTACCTCTTGGCAAGACTCATCTTCTACCGAATATCCTGTGTTTTTTGACTCTGGAGAGTTGGTGGGGATGATAAAACAGGTTGGGGATCGGCTCCACTACGGATTCGTCATTCCTCAGCAAGGATAATATATGGAAAACAATCTGAGAGTTTATTCTTGGAATGATATAATTTCTGGTAACTTTTTTCCCCGCCATCAATTACAGGAACGGGGTTATGAAGGAACAGCCTTAACGGTGGGCGGTTTTGATGGAGCCCATGTGGGGCATCAGGCACTTTTTAATGCAGTGCTTAGTCAAAAAAATCTTTTGCCGGGAGTCATCACCTTTGGAACTTCTCCTAAGGCGCGCCTTAATCCAGAAAGTTTTTCTGGGTCAGTCTATACCATGGAACAGCGGTTGCAGTGTTTCCAAGAGGCAGGTTTTGCCTTTGCGGTAGTCATTGACTTTTCCGGTGATTTTGGTAGAATGGATGGAGTTACCTTTCTGCAACACTTAAAAAATCAGTTGCACATGTCTTTTTTGGCAGAAGGAACAGATTTTCGTTGTGGCTACAAGGGAGCGGTAAACATCGATTTTTTGCGGGATTTTGCCCTGCAAAATGGTCTGATGCTGGAAGTTGTAGATCCTGTCATTGTAGATGGCGTTCGGGTCAGTTCTTCAGAGATTCGCAATTCCTTGTTGCAAGGTGATTTTAGTCGGTGCAGACAGTTTTTAGGCAGGAATTTTGCCCTTGGAGGTGATTGCTTTCAGTGGCAATGGGAAGCCAACTCCCTTGTAGGATTGAGAAAGCAGGCCCCTTGTGGCTGCCTTCAGATTCTTCCTCCTGCAGGAAGCTATCAGGTAACCGTTCATTGCAAGATACAGGCAAAGGATGCTTCTATTGAAAAAGCTATTTCCTTTGCAGAAAGAGCAATCATTCAAGAAGAGTCTTTAAGCATGGTTCTGTCAGAAGATAGTAGAAAAGTTCTTCCTATAGAAATGATTGGTTCAGAAGGTGTACTGGTGAGTTCGGTGGAATTCACCGTATAATTTTGGTTATCTTAATGGGATTAAAATAGAAAGGAGTAAGTAATGGCACTTACAAAAGACACAACTGCTGCCATCGTTACCAAGTTCGGAACAAACGAACGGGACACTGGCAACACAAGAGTTCAGGTAGCACTGCTGACTGAACGCATCAAGCAGCTCACAGAGCACTGCAAGACTTTTAAGAAGGACAAGGGAGCTTCCCGCCGTCTTATTATCTTGGTTGGTCAGCGCAGAAGCCTGTTGAAGTATTTGCAGCGTACAGACCTTGAAGGTTATCGTGCGCTTATCAAAGAACTTGGCCTGCGAAAGTAAGCTGTGGGGGACAGTCTGCTGCCGTTGTGTGCGGGAGACTGTCCTTTTCATTTTTAGGAGAAAAAGAAATGGTTCATAGAGTATCATATACATTAGCTGGACAGGAATTGATTCTGGAAACTGGTCGCTTGGCAAAGCAAGCCAATGGTTCTGTCTACGCTCAGTTTGGCGGTTCCGCCGTTATTGCCACAGCCTGTGCTTCCAGCGAGGCTCGTGAGGGACTGGATTTTGTTCCCGTAACTGTTGATTACAACGAAAAATACTACGCCGCCGGAAAGATTCCCGGTGGATTTATTAAGCGTGAAGGTCGTCCAAAGGACAAGGAAATCCTTGTTTCCCGCCTTATTGACCGCCCCATGCGCCCCTTGTTTGAGGTAGCCTTTGGCCGTGAGATTCAGATTGTACCTACCTGTATTTCTTCCGACCAGGTAAACCCACCTGACATTCTGGCTGTAATCGCCAGTTCTGCCGCCGTTGTTATTTCCGACATTCCTTTTAACGGTCCTGTAGCTGGTGTTCGTGTGGCCTATGTTGACGGTCAGTACGTTATTAACCCCACCTACGAGCAGATTGACAAGGCTGAACTGGAAATTGTAGTTGCAGGAACTGCAGAAGGCTTTACCATGGTAGAAGGTGGTGCCAAGGAAGTTTCCGAGGAAATCATGCTGGGGGCTCTGGCTAAGGCTCAGGAATTCATCACCGATATGTGTCATCTTCAGGATGAGCTTCGCAAATTGGCTGGAAAGGAAAAGTTGCCCCTTTGTCCCTCCACTGCCACACTGGAAAACAAGGATGCTATGTTGGCAGAAGCCATGCCCAAGATGGAAGAAGCTTGCTTTGTAAAGGGTAAGCATCAGCGTCACGAGGCAATTGGGGCTGTAAAGGCTAGCTTGGCAGAAAAATATGCTGAGCAGCTGGAAGATGACTTGCAGAAGAAACTTTTCAACGGTTTGTTTGAAGATATGGAATACAATATCCTTCGCAAGAGCATTCTTGATAAGGGAATCCGTGTAGACGGCCGTGGAACAGAGGATATTCGTCCTATTACTTGTGAGATTGACGTTCTGCCTCGTCCCCATGGTTCTGCCGTGTTCACCCGTGGTGAAACCCAGTCCTTGGCTGTTGCTACCCTTGGTACCTCCTTGGACGAGCAGGTATACGACGATATTGATGGAGACCGCCGTGAGCACTTTATCCTGCACTACAACTTCCCTCCATACTCAGTAGGTGAGGTTGGACGCATGGGAACTGGTCGCCGTGAAATTGGTCACGGAAACCTGGCCCGCCGTTCTCTTGAGGCTATGGTTCCTTCTCGGGAAACCTTCCCCTATACCATCCGTGTTGTATCCGAGATTCTTGAATCTAACGGATCTTCTTCCATGGCATCTGTTTGTGGTGGAACTCTGTGTATGTTGGCCGCTGGTGTGCCCATGAAAAAGCCTGTTGCTGGTATTGCCATGGGATTGATTACCGAAGGTGACAAATACGAAAAGTATGCCATCCTTTCTGACATTTTGGGAGAGGAAGATCACCTTGGTGACATGGACTTTAAGGTAGCAGGAACGGTAGACGGAATCACTGGTTTCCAGATGGACATTAAGATTGCTGGTGTTACCACAGAAATTATGCAGAAGGCTCTGGATCAGGCTCGTCGTGGTCGCCTCCACATCCTGAACATCATGAACCAGACCATTAGCAAGCCTGCTGAAAAAATCAGTGAGTATGCTCCCAAGATTGAATCCATGAAGATTGATGTGGACAAGATTGGTGCCCTCATTGGTCCCGGTGGAAAGGTAATCAAGGGTATTTGTGCTGCCCACGATGTAAAGATTGACACCGAGGACGATGGAACTGTTATCATCTACGGTAAGAACGGGAAGGCCACTGATGCTGCTAAGGCTGCAGTTAAGGCCATTGTAGAAGACCCAGAAGTAGGAACAATCTACAACGGAACTGTTAAGCGGATTATGGACTTTGGTGCCTTTGTGGAAATCTTGCCTGGCAAAGAAGGCTTGTGTCACATTTCCAAGCTTTCTCGCCAGCGTGTGGAGAAGGTGACCGATGTGATTAAGGAAGGTCAGCAGATTCCTGTAAAACTTTTGGAAATCGACAAGATGGGCCGCTTGAACCTGTCTTATATCGATGCCCTTGAGGATCAGAAGAAATAAACTGCACTGTATAAAGCAGGGGCTGCCCAAGGAATTGTGGTGAAGTATACTGTATGATATGAGTATGCTACATCACGACTTCTGTAGGCAGCCTTTTTTTTCGGGAGTGAAATTCACCGTGTCGGTTACAACACAGATTTTGTCTAACAATGTGGTACTCATTACCGAGCCTGTTGCAACAGTAAAGACTGCTGCAGTGGGCTTTTGGTTTCCTATAGGTTCTCGCTATGAGGGAAAAAATCAGCGGGGGGCTTCTCACTTTGTGGAACACATGATTTTTAAGGGTACTCATACTCGCTCTGCCTTTGACATAGCCTTGGCCTTTGACCGCATTGGTGGCTATCTCAATGCCTTTACGGACCGAGAAACTATGTGTCTTCACTGTGTGGTACCAGCCACCCATTTGGACAAGGCTCTGGAGGTGCTGGTGGACATGTGCTCCAACTCCCGCTTTGATGAAAAAGAGCTGGAGCGGGAGCGGGCGGTGATTCAAAGTGAAATCATTTCTTCTCAGGATGACCCAGAAGAAGCGGCCCTCGATGCTGCCAGTGAAGCTGCCTGGCCCAACCATCCTATTTCTGCCTCCATTGCAGGTACTGTAGATGAGGTGGGCTCCTTAACTCGTGCTATCCTAGTGGAGTGGTATAAGGAGCATATTGTATCAGGGCCGTTGGTGATTTGTGCTGCAGGAAATGTGGACACTCACTTGTTGCAGCAGGTGGCAGAAACCTTGCCTCCTCGCAGTGCCTGTAGCAAGAATTGGCTCCAGGTGGCCACTTTGAATGGACGGCAGGGGAGGGCTCCCCAGTGGCAGGGGGGCATTCAGTTTAAGGATGCACCTTTCCGCCAGATGCAATTTTTCTTGCAGCTTCCTGTGGCAGAGCCAAAATCTGCTAAGGACTACTATTGCTGGGCGGTGGCAAATGCCTTGGTGGGAGACACCATGAGTTCTCGGCTCTTTCAAAAGCTTCGGGAGGAAGGGGGCTATAGCTACAATGTCTATAGTTTTATGACCTATTATAGCGATGCTGCCTGTTGGTGTGCCTATGCTTCTTCTGCAAAAAAAGACAGCCAAAAGGTGGTGGCCACCCTATACAATGAATTGCGACTGTTGAAGGAAGAGGGCTTTAGTCAAGATGAGCTTGATGCAGCCTGTGAACATATTTGTGGTGAAGAAATTATTGCTTCAGAAGACATGGACTACCGTTCTAAGCGGCTTTTCCGTCACCATAGCTTTGGCTTTCCTCAAAGCACCACAGAAGAAATTGCAGACTTGATTCACAGCCTTTCCAAGGAAGAAGTAACAAGTGCCCTGCAGCAGCTCCTTGATTTTGATAAAGCCACCTTGCTGGTGTATGGCAATAATCCTACAGAAAGCTTTCAGAAAAAGATTCTTGCTGCGGTGTAGGACTTGTGGTACCATGAAAGATACTTAGAGAGGAAGGGAATTGAGACGAGGGATGTTGTGGACAGGAATCTAGAGATGATGTTACAATATGTGTATGGAAGGCTCAATTGAAAGTAGGGCAGAAGATCTTTTTCTTTTGCAGGTGCGTTTGTTTAGACTTGCTCAAATCAACTGGAATATATGTGCCAAAGAATGTAGTAAGATTTTCAATGAACATGAAATATATAAGTATATAGAGACTTGTTATGATTTTTTTCATATTCAAGGAGATCAAGCCAATTTTAACGATATAACAAAATATTTAGAAAATAAAGGGGTTGAAATATGATATTAACACCAGGAGTTCTATTATATCATGCTAGTTATACTGCGGTGGAAAATATCGATTTATCCCTTTGTGCTGATGGAAAGGATTTTGGCAAGGGATTTTACGTAACAACAGACTACAACCAAGCTTATAAGTTTGTAAAAACTTCCATATTAAAGGCTGTAAAAAATGGCATAAAAATTGAGAATAAAACAGTTGGATACATTTCAATTTATGAATTTAAACAAAATCAAGATTTATCCATCTTCGAATTTGCGGAAGCCGACAAACAGTGGTTACATTGTGTGGCAAAGCATAGAAAAAATACCTTACTTGATAATTTTTCTTATAACTGGAATGTTTATGATATCATTGTAGGTAAAATTGCCAATGATACTACAAATCAAGTACTCACTGCTTATATCAATGGATTGTATGGAGAAGTTGGAAGTGATCTTGCTGATGAAACTGCAGTACGACTTCTATTACCAAATAAACTTGCCAATCAGCTCTGTTTTAAATCTGCTAAATCACTGACAAGTTTAGTATTTAAGGAGTCACGGGAGGTGTGGATTAATGAAGGTAAGCAAATATGAATATAGTATGGAATTATTAGTGGCAATGACCGCTACTGTTCTTGCAAAACGACAAAGAGTTTCCTGTCTAGAAGCATTTGATACCTTTATTCAATCTGAGACAGCTAATATGATTTTTGATGAAGATACTCATCTTTGGTGGAATGGTCCTGACTATCTAGCTGATGAATTTGAAAGAGAAACAAAGGCTTTGTAGGTTTGCCTGTGTGTACTAGAAAATTGATTTTCAATCTAAGTAATCTATTTGACTGTGCTCCTCTTTCTGTGATATAATCTTGTCATCATTCCGTGTACCCAACTCCCAGCTGTTTCGGCAGCGGACAGGAGGATGCACCTTCAAACCCCATGCGTTTCCAGGTAACCTTGTAGTTGCCACTAGGAAAGGTATGGGGTTTTGGTGTTTATGGGGGTGAGTTCAAGATAGTATTAGCTTAAAGTTCAAGATAGTATTAGCTTAAAGTTCAAGATAGTGTTAGTTTTAAGTTCAAACTGCTTACGTTGACTTTTTATGGAAGAAAAAATACAGAACACGTATAGTTCCTCAACAAAGCGAATCGCTAAAAATACCTTGATGTTGTATTTTCGCCAGATACTCATCATGTTGGTGAGTTTGTATACGGTACGAGTGGTGCTGGCTACCCTTGGGGCACAAGATTACGGGATTTATAACGTGGTGGCTGGGGTGGTGACCATGTTCAGTTTTTTAAGCGGAAGTATGGCCACAGCAAGCCAGCGATATTTTAGTTTTGCCTTGGGACAGAATGATGAAGTCCAACTAAAACGATATTTTTCCATGTCCTTTACCATTTATTGCTTGATTGCCTTAGTAGTAGTGGTGGTGGCAGAAACCTTTGGGCTGTGGTTTGTGGAAAACAAACTGGTTGTTCCAGCCGAACGTCAGCAGGCGGCATTCTGGATTTATCAGGCATCGGTATTTTCCACCGTCTGCACAATATTGACCGCCCCCTTCATGGCATCCATCATCACCCACGAGGACATGAACATTTATGCCTATGTCTCGGTGGTGGAAGTGGTGCTGAAGCTGGGTATTGTATTCTTGCTGTCGTTATTTCCAGCGGACAAGCTGATTATCTATAGCCTTTTGATGGCGGCGGTTGTTTTTGTTAATACCGCAATTTATAGAACAATCTGTATAAAAAAATATTCTGAATGTAAGTTTTCATTTTTCTGGGAAAAAGATTTATTTAAGGAATTGATTAGTTATACAGGATGGAATATGTTTGGAGCTGCAGTTGGTGTTTTTAAGTTTCAAGTTGTAAACATTATTCTAAATCAATTTTTTAATCCTATTGTAAATACAGCTCGTGGTATTGCTCAGCAAGTGAATAGTGCTGTAAATAGTTTTGCCCAAAATTTTAGTACAGCTGTAAGGCCTCAGATTATAAAAACTTATGCAACTGGTGAAAAAGAAAGGATGTTACAACTTATGTTTAGAAGTTGTAAAGCAACTTTTTTGTTAATGTACGTTTTTGCCTTGCCTTTGATTTTAGAAATGCCGTATGTATTAAAAATTTGGCTAAAAAATGTTCCTGAATATGCCATTGTTTTTACAAGTTTAGCTTTGATAGATGCTTTAATTGATACAATTAGTTATCCGATTATGGCGGCTGCACAGGCTACAGGAAAAATCAAGTTATATCAATTTGTTGTTGGTGGGGTTCTTCTTTTGAATGCACCGATTACTTTTGTTGTGCTAAAATTTGGTGCAAATCCATATAGCGTTTTTATTGTTTCAATTGTTATTACTTTTGTTGCATTTATTGTAAGACTTTGTATTTTAAAACGTTTGATAGATTTTTCTTTTTGGAAATATATATTCAAAGTTTTCTTACCAGTTGTGTGTTGTTCAGGGATTGCATTTGTTATTCCGTATTTTGTAAAAGGCTTGATGCAAGATAACTTTTTACGACTATGTATAATTGTTATTGTATCTGTTATTTGTGTAGGTTTGAGTGGATATTTTGTGGCTTTTTCAAGTGAAGAAAGGAAAATTTTTATTAATATTTTGAAAGATAAAGGAAGATAAAATAATGATTGATTTTTTGTGTTTATTGAAGAAATACATAAAGGTTCTTTTTCGTGAATTAGAAAGTTTTTTTCTGGTTGTTTCATGTTTTATATGTTTATTATTTAAAAAGAAATATATAATAGTGTCTGCTTGGTGTAAATATAACCATTTAGGGTTGATTAAAAAAGATAAATTGATACACAATAATTGGGGTGATGATATAAATGTTTATTTTTTAGAACTGATTTCAGGAAAAAGAGTATTAATTTATCCAGATACTAGAATTTCTCGTATGTTAAAAAAAATTCTAAGACCGAAATGTTTATTTTTTATAGGATCTGTTTTAACGGATTTTTCTCTAGAAAAATCTATTGTTGCAGGTAGTGGAATAATGAATGACAAAATTGAATATAGTATATCAGGCAATCCTTCTTGTATACATTTTGTACGAGGTCCTTTAACCCGAAATATTTTAATTGATAAAGGAATAAAATGTCCTGAAAAATATGGAGATCCTGCTTTGTTGTTACCTTGTTTTTATACTCCGAAGAAAAAAAAACATTATAAAATAGGTTTTATTCCTCATTATCAAGATTATCAATCAGAATTTTTTGTTAATATTTTCGGTAAAAGTAAAGATAATGATTTTTGTTTTATCAAAATGAGAGATTATTTTGTATGGACTGATGTTATAGATGATATTACATCATGCGATTTTATTATTTCATCATCTCTTCATGGTTTGATTATTAGCGAAACATATAATATTCCATCTGCATGGGTACATTTTGGTCAGTATGTTGATGGCTGGGATTTTAAATTTTATGATTTTTATTATTCTATCGGTAAAAAATATATAAAGCCAATAGATTTGTACTCAGTTTCTCAATTATGGGATATGTATGAACATCGAGACAATTGGAAAAAAGGAGAAATAAATTATACAGAATTGATCGATACATGTAAAAATATTGGATTGATAAAATAATATTTTTGATATTATTATAAATTATCTTTCTTATTTATAGGTATGATTTTAGGAAAACTAAAATATTTTAAATATTTAGCAATGAATATTTTGATTAATAGATAATAGCTTAATGCATCGGAAACGATGTTTAACTTTTACTGAATTTACAAGATTTAATAAATCTTATAGAATCGATAAACAGCAAATATCAACAAAAATTTTTGAAGATATTTAAAGGACAAAATATGACTAATGAACCTTTCGTTTCTATTATTGTTCCAGTGTTTAATACTCCAGAACCTATACTACGTTCTTGTTTTGAAAGTGTAAAAAATCAAAGTAATACTAACTGGGAACTTATTGTTGTTGATGATGGTAGTTCTGAAGAGTATAAAAAAATAATTGATAAACTATGTATTGGGATCCCAAACACTAAAGTTTTTCATAAAGCAAACGGGGGAGTTTCTTCTGCTCGTAATGAAGCTGTAAAACATGTAACAGGCGAATGGATAACTTTTTTAGATAGTGATAATACTTTACCTCAAAATACAGTTCAATATTACTTAGATACTGTGAATGATAATGGTGATAATGACACTGACATTGTAATTGGGTTTTGTATACCCGGAACAAGAGTGTTAAAAGATTGTTTGGATATTATTACTCTAGAGAATAACATCCAAGAGACAATAACTGAAGTTGAAATAATAAATAATAAAAATGAGCTTGTTAACCATTTGCTAACAAACAATGTAAAAAGATGGTGTAATAGTCCGGGGTATTTCGCTGATGGTCCTGTTAGTAAGCTTATTAGAAGAAATCTTGTTGAAAAAGAACCTTTCCCAGTTAATCTTAAATGGGATGAGGATACTGTGTGGTTATTGAATATAATTTCAAAAAGTAAAAAAATACTTGTTACATATAAAATTGTATATAATACTGTTGAATATATTTATTCTGCAACACGAAGATATCGTCCTGATTGTAAGCAAGAATTTTATGATGTTTGTGTAGCAGAAAAAGAAATAGAAACAATGTTTCCTATGTGTAAAAGTGCTTTTGCATATAAACGTTTTTCAAATATTTTATTAGTTTCTAGACTTTACTTTTTTCATAAAGATAATGAAACTTCAGAAAAACAGTTATTTAAAGAATTTGTAGATTTTGTAATAAAGAAAGAAACTAAAGATGTTTGTAATGATGTATTAATATATTTAACTGAAAAAACTAAACGTAACATTATCTATCGTATTTTCTCTTTTGCTATGAAGACAGGTTGTTATTTTATATGTTGGAAAATGTTAAAATTTTATTGCCGTAAACGGGAAAAATAATGTTGGGTTTCGTGTTCTACTTTATTATTCTTTTTTTTGCTTGCTCAATGCTTTATTTGGTACAGTTACCTATTGGAAATTTTTCATTAATAAAAAAACAAAGTTTTTCAAAAAATAGTTTACTTTTGTTTTTATTTTTTGTAAGTCCTATTATTCTTAGCTATACATTGAGATATAGTATTGGAACTGATTATTTTGCCTACAAGGATATTTTTTCACAATTACATGATAAAACATTAAATGAGTATCTTTCATTACATAATAAAAATGTAGGTTCTTTTTATGTTGAACCTGCCTATTTTATTTTAAATCGCTATCTAAGTTTCTCTTATGGTTCGTTACTTTGCCTTATTTCAATTATTATTTTTACTAATATATATTATGGTTCAATTTCAGTTTATTCCAAAATTGATTTAGGGTTTGTTGTTTTTATTTATTATTGTACACAATTTATATATTCTATGAATGGTGTACGATTTGCTCTTTCAATTACTTTTATTTTTCTAGGGTTGCAATATATAATTCATAAAAAAATTGTTGGTTGGATTATATGTGTAATTCTTGCTACAGGGTTTCATAAAACAGCATTAATATGTGCACCTCTTTTTTTGTGTGCAAATTTTGATAATATGTGGTTTTCAAAGTTCCGTGATATTATTTGGTATACATTTGTTTTTGCTTTCCCTATTTTTGTAAAATTGTTAATTGAATTTGTTTCCAGTATGAGTATATTTTCAAGGTATTTTACTGTTGGAATGTATGCTTTGGGGAATTTCTCATTTAAACCAATGTTTTTATTTCACATACTTCCTGTTTTTTTACCATTAGTAATTGTTAAGAAAAATTTTATTACAAGAGATAATTTGGCAAAACTTCTTTTTCGTATTTCTTTGTTTGAAATACCATTAAGAGAGTTAGGTTCTTTTAATACATGGCTTTCACGTTTAGCTCGATTTCCTCAAATGTTTCAATTACTTTTTGTTCCATATGTTTTACAATCTATAAAAAATTCTAAATTACGTTTGTTTCTAAAAATTTATTATATAATATGGTACATTTTCTACTTTATGTATACAGCAATTGTAAACGATGCAGGGGATTCTCTACCATATATTTCAATTTTTTCAAATGGAGGAAATTGGTAAATATGGCTTTTTTACATTATTTTATTAAAAAAGTTATTTATTATTTTTTACACATTTTTTGGATTTTTCCTATAAGGAAAAATCGTATTTTTTTGTTAAATGAACTTTCTTTTAAGTATGGTGATAATTTAAAATATATTAATGAATATTTAAATGATCATTTTGAAAATACTTATGATGTAATTTTTCCGTTGTATGATAAAAAAGAGGCTTTAGATAATAATTTGAAATATGTAAAACCATTTTCATTGTCATATTTTATGTTTTTAGTTTCTAGTTCAATTATTATAACTAATGCGGGTGGCGTTTCGTATATACCTATAAGAAAAAAACAACTTGTTATTAATACTTGGCATGGTGGTGGTCCATATAAAAAAACAGGAGGAACTTTATTTCAAGATAAATGGTATTTAAGAGAATTAAAGATGCAAAGAAAAAATGTAAAGTATATGCTTAGTAGTTGTAAAATATGTACAGATGAAGAAAATAAAGCAATGCTTTATGAAAATGATTCATGTTTGCCTTTTGGAATGCCTAGAAATGATATTTTTTTTAATAAATCATTATCATTGCGAAAAAAAGTTTTTGATTTGTATAATATAGATGATACTGTTAAAGTAGTTCTTTTTGCTCCAACGTTTAGATCTAATCCGACTGATTTTACTGATTCAAAAAAATATCATGTTTCTGATATGGATTATGAAAAATTATTAAAAGCTTTAAAACAGAAGTTTGGTGGAAGTTGGAAACTTGCTATACGTTTACATCCTAAACTAAAAAATGTTGAAATTGATGTTCCCAATGCACTAAATTTTACAGATTATCCTGATATGCAGGAATTGTTATATATATCAGATGTCGTAATAACAGATTTTTCTTCGTTAATGTGGGATTTTTCATTAACAAATAGACCATGTTTCTTATATGCAGATGATATTGATGAATATGAACGAGAACGAGGTTTTTATATGCCTAGTAATAAATGGCCCTATCCAATTGCACGAAATAATACAGAATTAATCAATAAGATTGAAACATTTGATTTTGAAAAATATCAGCAGGATGTTACAAATCATCATGAGGAATGTGGAAGTTATGAAAAAGGTATAGCCTGTGAATCTATTATTAATATGATTAAGACTAACCTTGCATAAAATTTAAAGGGGTAAAATCAATGTATTACGTGAATCCAATTATTAAAGATTTTTTAAGAACTAATCAACCTGAAGACAGAAGTAATTTTATTCGTTTGGATCAGAATGAGAATCCAGATGGTGTTCCAAAATGGCTTTTTAAAAAGGCGATAAAAAAGATAACTCCATCCTTTTTGTCGTTATATCCTGAAGAAATACGTTTTACTACAAAATATGCAAAGTTATTAGGACTTGATTATGAAAATGTTACTCTGACTGATGGTTCTGTAGTTGCTATGGGGTATGTTTTAAAAGTTTTTGGAGAAGCTGGTAAAAAACTTATTTGTGTAACACCTACATTTGGTATGTATAAAGTTTATGCTGATATGCAACAAATGAAAACAGAGTTTGTTCATTACGAAGATGATTATAGCTTTGATATAAATAAACTTATTGACAGAATTGATGATGAAACAGGTCTCGTTTCTCTAGTAAATCCAAGTATGCCAATTGGAAATGTTTTTGAACAACCTGATATTGTAAGAGTTATTGAAAAAGCTAGAACTGTAAATGCCGTTGTCATCATTGACGAAGCTTATCATTATTTTTATGAAAAAGGTTCAGTAGATTTACTTAAAAAATATGATAATATTGTCATTTTACGAACTTTTTCAAAGTTCTTTTCTATACCTGGATTAAGATTGGGAGTTGTAATTTCTACAAAAGAAAATGTACAGTATGTAAAGAATTATAAACCACATTACACTGTTAATAATGTTGCATTAACATTTGGAGAGACAATTGTAGATAACTTTGATAGGGTTCATTCAGATTTACAAAAATCTTTTAAGAATGGAAAAGAATATCTATTGAAAGCTTTAGATGAAGCAAATTATAGTTATATTCCTACAGAGGGATGTTTTATCTGTATAAGACCGAAATTTAAAACGCCAGAAGTAATTACAGAAGAACTTAAAAACAAAAAAAATATCCTTATTTTCTGTGGTAAGGGAGATAGTTCTGGTTTCCTGCGTGTTACAATTTGGGATAAAAAGTATATGAAACTTTTTATTAATGCATTAAAAGATATAGATGTAAAGGTGTAATTCTATGCGAAATCATGTTATTTTACTTGCAGGTGGTATAGGGTCTAGAGTTGGTGGTCCAATGCCAAAACAATTTTTATCATTAAATGATAAACCTGTTATTGTTCATACACTTGAAAATTTTGAAAGAAACTCGAATATTGATGGAATAACAATAGTTTGTGTAAAAGATTGGATACTTCATCTTAAAGAAATTCTTTTAGAATACAAAATATCTAAGGTATATGAAATTGTAGAAGGTGGTGAAACAGGCCATGATTCAACAAGAAATGGAATTTTCTCCTTACGATCAAAACTCAACAAAGATGATTTTGTAATAATTCACGATGCAGCTAGACCAATTTTACCACAATTGGCAATTAATGCCATGTTAAATATTGCACATGAGAAAGGAAATGCATCTTTAGCTATACCTTGTTATGAGACTGTTATTTATACAAATGATGGAAAATCGGGTGACAAAGAGTTAGATCGTAGTTCTATAATGCGAGTTCAAACTCCACAGGCATATAACTATGGTCTAATGTTAGAGCTTTATGAACGAGCTGAAAGTGAAAATAAACATGATTTTATTTATGCTGATTTGGTTTTGATTCATTATGGATTGCCAGTTTATTTTTCAAAGGGCTTTACTAATAATATTAAAATTACTAGAAAAGAGGATATTCCATTATGTAAGGCTTTGATGAATTTTTCAGAGGAGGAACTTTTTTCATGATAATTGCAATTGGATGTGATCATGCTGGTTTTGAATATAAAGAAAAATTAAAACAATGGTTGGATGAAAATGGCTTTGAATGTGTGGATACAGGAACCTATTCCACAGATGCTGTAGATTACCCTATTTATGCAAAAAGTGTTTGTGAAAAAGTTCTTTCTAAAGAAGTTGATTTTGGTATTTTGTTTTGTGGAACAGGTATTGGAATGAGTATTGCAGCAAACAAGATAAGAGGAATAAGAGCTGCTGTTTGTTCTGACATAAAATCAGCTGAACTTACACGACAGCATAATGATTCTAATGTTCTTTGTATGGGTGCTCAAATGATTGGATTCATAACAGCAAGGGAAATAACTAAAACTTTTTTGATAAATGAATTTGTTGGTGGAAAGCATAAAGTAAGAGTTGATATGCTGGAGAATTGATAATGTATAATAAAGATGAAAAAATTAATGTACGGAATAACAATATCGATTCTATGAAGGGTATGCTTATTATTTTAGTTGTTTTAGGGCACACCTATAATAAATTTTGTTATGGATTTATTTCTTTGTTTCATGTTGGATTATTCTTTGTACTTAGTGGGTATTGTTTCAACCAAAAATATTCAGAATCTATTTTATCTTTATGGGATTTGTTTAAGAAAAGAATAAAAAGCCTTTGGGTTCCGTATGTTGCTTACAATTTTATTTTCTTGATTTTGATGAATATATTGATAAAAATTGGTTTTTTAACTTCAAGTGATACGTATTTTTCCTATGAACCATATTTGAAGGATGGTTATTGTTTTCCTATTACAATTTTAGGGGCAATAAAAGCTTTTATTAAGTCTTTGTTTTTTATCAACTCAAGACCTTTTGCTGGAGGACTATGGTTTTTAGGTGGACTGTTCTATGTAACTTTTCTATACGCTATTTTACAGTTTATTTTAAGGAAGTTCAAAATTGAAAAATTTCATATTATTTTTTCAATCATACTATTAGTATTGGGTTGGTTTATAGTAAAACTTGGATATATTCAAAAAATTCCTTTCCTAAAACAAGTATCTATTATATTTGTTTCTGAAATTTTGTTTTGTATAGGTTCTTATGTACGAGAATATATAATAATACCTAGAATAAAAATACTTTTTTATTATGTTGGTTTTGTATTATTTTTTGTTGTTTTGTGTCTATTATCAACATTTGGTACTATTTCTATTGCTAGTGTTAATATAAAGAATCCACTTTTTTATATAGTTAGTATTTTATCAGGAGGTGGTTTCATTATCAGTTTGGTTAAAATTATTGAAAACATGAATTTGAAAAAAATACTTTATTTTTTTTCTTACCTAGGAAATAAGACTATTCCTATATTAGCTCTACATACCTTATGTTTCAAGATAATAACATTAATACAGATAAAATATTATAATGGTGATAAAATTCTGCTAGCTATGTATCCTGTATGGAAAAATACATTTTTATGGAGTTTGTTATACCTTTTTGCTGGTTTGTTTATACCACTTTTGATATCATCAATTCTTACAAAGAGTAAATTTTGTAAAACAGTATTAAAAATTTAAAAAAATATTCTAACTGTCCAATAAACATAGAGAGGATTTTTTAGTTAAGATTTTTGTTATCATATTTTCACCGTAAAACAATAAATAGCAAAGATTTAACTTTTGTCAAATTTACTACAATTTCAAAACAATTGCTTACTCTATTATCTCTCCTTGGTTTTGGAAAATCTGTTCCGAAGAGAAAGTGGACAAGATGTGCTGGAATTTCACAGCAGGAACACAATGCTACGCCATAATGGTGTCCAATTGAGAAATCTAAAAGATTGAAGGAAATAGAAAATACAATTGCAAGCGACGATGAACTATGCGACGTAGGTATAAAATCATATATTACGTAGACAAATCTTACCTGGCAAACGACTGGTATCTGTCAAAGTGTTGCGAGATTCTATTTTTTTCTTGAGTATTAACGATTCTTCTGAGGAAGAAGGAAGAGAAACGACAGATGTTTATAGATGTAATTAAGGGTTGTTGTCAAAATAAGCAATCGTTTTTACCTATGAAATAGCATTGTGAAAATGTCTGGAAAGAGTTTTTATCCGTAATGAATACTCTTTTAGATTAAATAGAAAACTTTTTTTAATCCTTTATATATCAAACTCAATTTAAATCAATTATTCAGGTGATTTAATCAAAAATCACTTCGCTTCACATATACATTTCTTGGAGAAGTTATGTCAACATTTACAAACAAAACCCTCCTTATTACAGGAGGGACGGGTTCTTTTGGTAATGCTGTTTTAAGAAGATTTCTTGATTCAGATATTAAGGAAATTCGCATATTCAGCCGTGATGAAAAAAAACAGGATGATATGCGACATGCATTTCAAGCAGCAAAAATTAAATATTATATCGGGGATGTTCGCAATAAGGATTCTGTTGACATTGCAATGAGGGGTGTGGACTATGTTTTTGCAGCAGCAGCTTTAAAACAGGTTCCTTCTTGTGAGTTTTTTCCCATGGAGGCGGTGAGAACAAATATAGAAGGCACAAACAATGTTTTGGAATCTGCTATAGAGCATGGAGTTAAAAATGTGGTTGTACTTTCCACTGACAAGGCCGCTTATCCCATCAATTCTATGGGAATGAGTAAAGCTTTAATGGAAAAGGTAGCTATCGCCAAAGGACGAGAGCTTGGTGATAATGCCCAAACCATAATTTGTTGTACTCGTTACGGAAATGTTATGGGAAGCCGAGGTTCTGTTATTCCTTTATGGGTTGACCAAATGGAAGAAGGTAAACCTATTACTATTACAGATCCTAATATGACTCGATTTATGATGACTTTAGATGATGCAGTTGACTTGGTCATTTATGCCTTTACAAATGGTCGAAATGGTGATTTGTTTGTTCAGAAGGCTCCTGCAGCAACATTGGAAACATTGGCAATAGCATTGAAAGAAGTCTATGCACAAGTTAATCCAAAATTTGGAGAGACGGAAGTAAAATCTATTGGTACAAGACATGGTGAAAAATTATATGAGACATTAGTTACTAGAGAAGAAATGGTGCGCGCCATTGATATGGGAGATTATTACAGGATTCCTTGTGACACTAGGGATTTGAATTATGATAAATTTTTTACACAAGGTAATGAGGATATTTCTAGGATAGAGGATTACCACAGTCATAATACATATCGGTTGGATGTTGAGGAGATGAAAAGTCTCCTGTTAAAGTTAAGATTTATACAAGAAGATCTTGGGTTAATTAAAAAAAATAAAACAAAGGAAATCAGAAGTGAGTAGAACAATTCTTATCTTGGGGGCCACGGGGATGGCCGGTCATCTTGTATATACATATCTAGATGAAACTAATAAATATGATATTGCAACTATTTGCCATTCCGGTTCAATTGGAAGTAATAGTTATACGTTAGATATATATAATACCTCTGAATTATCTGAAATAATAAGGAGAGAAAAACCCGAATATGTTATTAACTGTATCGGTGTGTTAATAAAGGGATCAAAAAACAATCCTGCAAATGCTATTTACATTAATGCATATTTTCCCCATAAATTATCTGAGATAGTTCATTCTGAATTCCCAAATGCTAAGGTAATCCATATAAGTACTGATTGTGTATTTTCTGGCAAACGCGGAGATTACAAAGATTCTGATGTGAAAGATGCTTTGGATACGTATGGTATGTCAAAAAACTTGGGTGAATTGATAAATGATAAAGATTTAACACTAAGAACATCCATAATTGGACCTGAGTTAAAAACTAATGGAGAAGGCTTGATGCATTGGGTTTTTAATCAGAGAAAAGTTGGTGAATTAAATGGATTCCAAAAATCAATTTGGGGTGGTGTAACGACACTAGAATTAGCAAAAGTTATTGATTTCGCAATAGAAAAAGATATAACAGGTTTATATCAAATATCAAATAATGTTGCTATAACTAAATTTGATTTGGTTTCATTGATTGTAAATGAATTTAATTTGCCTATCAATGTAAATATGATTGATGGTGTGGATTGTAATAAATCAATTATTAATTCAATTCGAGAAGACTTTTCATATAATGTAGCATCATATGAAAAAATGATTTCTGATATGAAAGATTTTATGTATAATCATAAAACACTTTATACACAGTATCTAGGAGAATAATTTTATGACAACTAGTACAAATAAACTAAAATTGATGATAGTGATGGGGACACGACCTGAGATCATTAAATTGTCTTCTGTCATAAAAAAATGTGACAAATATTTCAACTTAAGTATTGTCCACACTGGTCAGAATTACGACTATGAACTAAATAAAGTCTTTTTTGAAGATTTACAATTACGAGAACCTGATTATTATTTAAATGTTGTTGGCGAAAATCTTGGCCAAACTATGGGAAATGTACTCTCAAAGTCATATAACTTGTTTTCAGAGGTAAAACCCGATGCCGTTTTGGTTTTAGGAGATACGAATTCCTGCTTGTGTGTAATTGCTGCAAAGCGGTTAAAAATTCCTATTTTTCATTTGGAAGCAGGAAATAGATGCAAAGATGAAAATCTTCCAGAAGAAGTTATTCGCCGTATAGTTGATGTCACCAGTGATGTGAATTTGTGTTATTCGGAAAATGCCAGAAAATATATTCTAGATAGTGGTGTTAAACCTGAATATACGTATGTCACTGGTTCGCCCATGGCTGAAGTATTAAATGGTTGTATTGAAAAAATAAATTCCAGTGATATTTTAGAAAAATTAAACTTGAAGAAAGATGGATACATTTTATTGTCAGCCCATCGTGAAGAAAACATTGATATTGAGTCGAATTTTATGGCATTGATGAATGCCGTCAATGCCATGGCAAGGATGTATGATATGCCTATCCTGTATTCATGCCATCCTCGTTCACGAAAAATGATTGAGAAAAGAGACTTTGCATTTGATAAAAGAGTTGTACAGCATCAACCTTTAGGCTTTTTTGATTATAATCAACTACAAAAAAATGCATTCTGTGTAGTTTCTGACAGTGGTACACTTCCTGAGGAAGCCTCCTATTTTAGATTTCCTGCTGTATCCGTTAGGACAAGTACAGAACGTCCTGAAGCGATGGAAAAAGGAGTCTTTATTGTTGGTAGCATTACAGAGGAGCAGGTATTACAAGCAGTGGATCTTGCAGTCCAGATGAACCGTGATGGCGATTTAGGGATTCCCGTTCCTGACTATATGGATGAAAATGTCTCTGTAAAAGTGGTGAAAATTATCCAAAGTTATGTAGGCATTGTAAATAAGATGGTGTGGAGAAAGGGATAGGATAAACTGTAGGTCAAAATGAAACTTTGTATTTTCACAAATCATTTTTTTCCTGAAGATTTCAAGGTAAATGACATCGCCTTTGAGCTTGCTGCTAAAGGTGTTGAGGTAACAGTAATTACTGCCATACCGGACTATCCTCAAGGCAGATTCTTTGAAGGATATGGATGGTTTAAGAAGAGTAGAGAACGAGTCAATGGATGCCAAGTTATAAGGCTACCAATCATTCCGAGGGGGAAGGGTGGTGGAAAACGCTTAGCTATACAGTATCTCTCCTATTATGTTTCGTCTAGTATCTTTACTTTTTTTCACAAATTTTTCAATAAATATGATGCTGTTTTTGTTCATTTAACCTCTCCTTTTTTTGTAGGCTTGGCTGCAACTCACTTAAAGAAATATCAAAAGATTCCAATGTATTTTTGGACTTTGGATTTATGGCCAGAATCTATCACAGCTGCTGTGGGTATATCTCATCCGCTAGTTATTCATCCACTTACAAAGCAGGTACAGAAAGTTTACGACAATTGTGACAAAATCTTAATTGGTTCAAAAGGATTTCAGTTGTCTATTCTGGAGAAGGGTGATTACAAGGATAAACTGGTTTATTTTCCGAATTGGTGCGAGATAACATCTGGGGCGATTCTTTCTGCTGATTATAGTGAGATTGAACCTTTTGTTTCATTAACTGAAAAAGATTTTGTTGTCCTTTTTGCGGGAAATTTAGGAGAAGCTCAAAACATTCGTTGCATAATTGATGCTGCAATAGACTTATTTGATAGTAATCCTGAAATTAAGTTTGTTTTTCTGGGAGATGGACGAGCCAAGGAACAGGCGGTTCAAAAAAGTGAACAGGCGGGTATTCTTGGTAAGACAGTTTTCTTTCCTGGTAGATTCCCCATAGAATCAATGCCTTTTTTCATGAGTAAGGCTTCTGTTTTACTGGTGAGTTTAAAAGATGAGTTGATATTTAACTTGACGGTACCCTCCAAAGTACAATTTTATATGGCACAGGGAAAACCTATCCTAGCAATGCTTAATGGTGATGGAGCTGATTTAATTGCTGAGTCTCACTGTGGTATCGCTGTCCCTGCAAACGATAAAAATGCATTTACCACCGCTCTCAAGAAAATGAGCTCCTTATCTAAGGATGAACTGTCACAACTAGGAGCAAATGGTAAAGAATATTATGAAAAGAACTTTACAAAAGAGCAGCGGATGGAGCAATTAATGGGGATGATATCTTCATCCACTTACTCCAGTTATTAAAAAATTTTGCAATCCTCCTCCACGCTCGATAACCGCAACTACTCTTCCACCACGGTAAAATCTTCTGGCCTATCTTCGTGTATCTGTTCAATATATTTTCGTGCATCTTCACCTGAGTAATTTCCGTTACTGACAGTGCTTATGATTTTATCAAAACATTCAGTACAAAAACGCCAGCCAGCATAATCTTCTTTATAATTTCTCAAAATATCGTAGGAATTTTCTGTAATTTCACTAGGAGAGTCATAAATATTAAACAATTTTTCTCCAAGTTTCATTTTTTAAGACAGTTTCCACATCTGCAATTAAAAATAGACAGAACAGCTTCATACTCATTTCCATCACACCAATGTACACCTTTTTTTAAAGCAGTAAATAACTTTAATGCAGTTTTACTGTTGATTTCACCTGCATCGTACATTCTTATAACAACTTGTGTTACAGAATCCATTCCTCTTCCAATATCATGACAACTCATTTTATTCCTCCTTTAATCTATCTGTAATTGTACTTAATTCCATCACCGTCTCTATCGGAAGCCCAGTACAAAGAGCAACTTTCTCTGGAGAATCCCCATAATTAAGCAGGAGTTTTGCTGTCTCCAGTTTATTTTGGTAGGCTCCACGTTCTAGTCCTTTCTCTAATCCACGTTCCATCCCGATGGAAATGCCTTCTTCACGACCAGTGGCAAGTCCTTCTGAAAATCCGTCTTGGCGACATTCCATCATACGGGATGTGTAAGTAAGATACATGTTTCGTTCCTCCTGTTCTTGCTTCATACGAGAAATTGTAGCATCCAGTTTCTTGGTAAAGGCTGTTTGTGCAACGTTACCTTTGATATAATCATAGAACAATCGTAAATCACCGTCAAGGTTGCTGAGGTCTTTGGCTGAAGTGTTGAGAAAAATCTTTTCGGTGCCGTCCTCTAGGGGAATGGGGGATTCATAATCGATGCAGTAGTTCTGGAATGTATAAAATGGTTTATCCGTGTGGAATGGGTCGAATGTGCAGATAAAAATAACGTAGTTTTGTTTCAAATCCTTGTACTCTGAGCCTTTAGGTGTGGTGTCGATGTCAGCAGCTGCTTGGTAATAGCGGGCTCTACGTGGCAGGTCACCGTGGTTTGAAGCCTGCATTTCCACGTTGATTTCCTTGTTTTCATCTTTGAGATACACGTCCATGATAATGCCCTTTGCGTTGGGGTCAATTTGGATGGCGTGGTGGCTGGTGAGGAATTTGATTTTTCCTACTTTTACTTTTAAAATCATCTCTAGCAAGGTACGACAGAGTTTTTTGTTTCGCATAACTCGGGTAAAGATAAAGTCGTCGGTAATGTCCAGGTCTTCCCAGCGTTTGAATTTGACGGTGGTTTGCTTCTCCATTCAATCTCCGAAAAAAAAGTGTTTCATATATATTATATGCTTGGAGTTGAAAAAAAATGCATTTTTTTCTGGGGGAAGGTTGGATTTTTTTGTAAAAGTTTTTCAAGGGGGAGCTTGTAGATGGAGGGGACACAAGTTTACTTTGTTTGTGCCAGCTCCATCACCGTCTCTATCGGAAGTCCTGTACCAAGGGCAACTTGTTCAAGAGAAAGCCCCATAGCAATGAAACTTCTCGCTGTCTCCAACTTGGTTTCGTAGGCTCCACGTTCAAGGCCTTCCAGTCGCCCACGTTCGATTCCACGTTCCATCCCGATGGCATAGGCTTCTTCTTGCTTCACTGCAATGTCGGTAGCGTAATCGTATTCA
>JAGBXW010000073.1 GCA_017629095.1 Treponema sp.
CTTTTGACTTGCCCGATTTTGAAGAGCCTGTCGCTCAGGAATCAACCGAGTCCTTTGACTTACCCGATTTCGAGGAGCCCGTAGCTCAGGAAGCAATCGAATCCTTCGACTTACCCGATTTTGAAGAGCCCGTAGCTCAGGAAGCAATCGAATCCTTCGACTTACCCGATTTTGAAGAGCCCGTCGCTCAGGGAGAACCAGAATCTTTTGACATACCCGATTTTGAAGAACCTGTAGCCCAAGAGGAAGCCGAGTCTTTTGACTTGCCCGATTTTGAAGAGCCTGTCGCTCAGGAATCAACCGAGTCCTTTGACTTACCCGATTTCGAGGAGCCCGTAGCTCAGGAAGCAATCGAATCCTTCGACTTACCCGATTTTGAAGAACCTGTAGCCCAGGAAGCAACGGAGTCCTTTGACTTGCCCGATTTTGAAGAGCCCGTAGCTCAGGAAGCAATCGAATCCTTCGACTTACCCGATTTTGATTTTGGGAATAGTGCTACAGGTTTTGCGGCTTTTGATAACAATCAGCAATTGGAAGAATTTGACACGGTATATGAAGACTCCTTGCCAGATTTTAGCAAATTCGAATTGCCCGATTTTGATGACCCCTTGCGAAACGACTTTTCTTTTAATGAAGAGTCTGGGTTATTTACAGAAAATGATTTTAAGGATCCAGCTTTTTATATGAGTGAACCAAACGCTTCATCAAATCCCTTTGACTTTAGTGATTTGTACGACCATAAAGAAAATGAATTAAAGCAACAAAATGAACGGAAAAGTCGCGGTAGTGTAGCCGTTATTATTTGTGTTCTCTGTGCTCTGATTTGTGTGGGAATCTTGCTTTTCATCCTTTTCCTCCTTCCTTCCAAGCTTGGTGCTAATTTCCTGCTTTTAGGAAATGGTGAAACAGTTGCAGAAAATGGCGCTGTGGTGGATCCGGACGAAACTGCTGCAGTAGAAGATGTGATTGTTATTGTTGAGACTCCCTCGGTTACTCCAGCACCGCCACCACAGGTTACCAAAAAAGCTGATGTGGTACGCTACGAAGTGAAGTGGGGAGATACCTTGTGGGATATTGCCCAGTCATACTACAACAATCCTTGGTTGTATCAGCGGATTGCTTCTGCAAACAAGATCAAGAACCCTGATTATATTATGGCTGGAACTATTCTTGTTATTCCACCTCAGTAAGATGCCCATGAACCAGAGGAAAAGTCTTCTCTTAGTTGTCCTTTACACCCTGTTTCTAGTGATAACAGGGTGTAATGACAGTAAAGCCATGTCTCTTCAGAAACAATTTGGAAATAATTTCTATTATTTTATGGGATTAAAGTATCTGCAAGAAGGTCAACAAGATGATGCCCTTGCTCAATTTAAAAAAGGGGTAAAAAAATCTGATGATTTTTTTGCAGAAAAATGCTTGGAATCTCTCTGTCAGTTGGCATCAGAAAATGAAGGAAAGATTCTTGCCCAAGAGTTAGCTAAGAAATTTCCCAGCAACGATAATCGATTGAAGCTGGAACGCCTGTTATATGATGCTGAAGAATATGAACAACTCCTTGCCATTGCAGAAAATGAGCTTTTTAAGGGACTGGTGGCTGAAGAACAGCCTGCAGAATCAATGTATTTGCGACTTTTAGCCTTGGAAAAGGCAGGAAAACAGGGGTTCGCAGGAGAGATTGAAGATTGGTTTTTCCAGTCACCCATAACATCCTTTCACAAAAAATATTTTGACTCTCAAAAAGGAACGCTTTTTCCTTCCTTATTCTCAGAAGAAATGCAACAATGTCTTAAACTGCGGGTGGCTGTGTATCAGCGTGATTATGGCCAAGCCTTTAATCTGGTGGCAGAAATTTTACAGGCTCAAGAAGAGCCCTCCCAGTGGTTGATGCAACAACCAGAGGAATTGCTTTCTGACATTGGCAAAACCTTTTTGTATGGAACAAATCAATTGGCGGAAGCTGCCCAGTTTCTAGATGAGGCCGCAGGGAAAATCTCGGAAAATGAGCCTGGCTTTGTGGCTTTTTACTTGAATTTTTATGCCGCCCGCTTGTATGACAAGGGCCTTGGCACTGGCAATAAAAAGGCCTTAGAAAAGTTTTTGGCTGCCATGGAAGCGGCGGATACTCCTGCAAAATACGACAATGCCCTGTGGTATTATTTTTCTACCCAGTTGAAAATTGCACCTTCGGAAGCAGAAACTGCCATGAAGGAGTATATTCACACCATTCACGACGCCACCTATTATAGCGACTTTTTTGAAACATTGATTTTGCGGTATTTTACTGGACGAAATTGGAGTGGTGTCCTGAAAAACCTGATTTTGATTCGAGATTATGCCACTCAAGAGGTGGTTTCTCAGTATGCCTACCTTGCCGGCCGCCTTGTTCAACAGGGCTTGGTAGATTTGAAGAATTTTTCTGTGGCTGACTTGCAGTCTATTATTGACAGCAAGGCTGAGGAGGCGGTTATTGAGGAAGAAGCAGCTGAGGCAGGGGGAGGGAAAGACCTCACCTTGCAGGATGCTGTAGCACGAGGGCTTTTTTCCATTGCCTATGGTGCTGGGGGAGAGTTGTACTATCGGCTTTTGGCTGCCACTCAGCTGGATTATTCACCTGCTGTTGTTCGCCAAAGCTTGTATCAAACAAAGGTGCTGGAAGAATTTGTGCCTGACGCAAACCTAGAAACCTTACTAGAAGGCTTTATGGTTTTTGATTTGCCCGATTATATTTATCCTGTGTGGAAGGAAAATTTCCAGAAAATCAGTTTGGAACTGGCACAACGAGCAGCCTCCTTTCTTTCCTTGTATGGAATCCATCAATATGAGGCTCAGGGCATACGGCTTATGTCCAATGCAATCTTTCATGCAGATACTCAAACTACACGGGAAATGTATCAACTGGCCTATCCCCGGCTTTATAGTCAGGAAATTGCCACCGCTGCCACGGACTATAACCTGCCAGAGTACTTGATTTACGGTTTGATTCGCAGTGAAAGTTTTTTTGATGCAGATGTTTCTTCCCATGCAGGAGCTGTAGGCTTGGCTCAGCTTATGCCTGCCACCGCTGGAGATATAGCCCGCAAGCTTAAAATTGAAGACTTTGACTTGCAGGATCCTGCTACCAGCGTTAATTTTGGCAGCTTTTATCTTGCTGAATTGATTGGCCGCCTAGACAATTCTATCATAGATGCATTGTATTCCTACAATGCAGGAATCACCAATGTACGCAAATGGAAACGCATGTTCCCGGATTTGCCTCCAGACCTAACGGTGGAATTGATTCCCTTTACGGAAACACGAAATTATGGCAAGAAGATTGTGTCTGCCTCTGCAGTGTATGGGGATTTGTATTTTGAAATTCCCCACAAAGCCATAGTGGAAAAGATTTTGTTCGGCAAATAGGCTGAAATCAAGGATTTTTTCAATTAAAAATTTAGTAATACTTAAGTCCTTGTACTTTTCAGAAAAAAAAGGTATTATTTCTCGTTAAATTTTTCTCCAATTTTGTTGTGGGGGTGTACATGTATAAAATCATCGAAAAACAGCAGCTTTCTGCAGATGTTTTTTTTATGAGGGTAATGGCTCCAGAGATTGCCAGAAATCGTAAGGCTGGCCAGTTTGTGCTGGTGCAGTTGGACTTGGAGTTTGGGGA
>JAGBXW010000074.1 GCA_017629095.1 Treponema sp.
GGAGCATAGGCAAGGTCAAGCTCCTTTAAGTCTGTAGCCTTCATACCAGCGTGAATAGCAGTGGCTAACACATCGATTCGCTTGTCTACCCCATCATATCCTACAATCTGGGCTCCCAAAAGACGGTAGCTTTCCTTTTCAAAAATCACCTTCATGGTCATGATCTTTCCACCAGGATAGTAGCCCGCATGACTCATAGGTGAAAGAATGACAGTATCTACAGAAAGTCCATCCTTCTGTGCCTGTTTTTCGTTAATGCCAGTAGTGGCGGCCGTCATGTCAAAGAGCTTGATAATAGAGCTTCCTTGGCTTCCATGATAGCGGCTATCTCCACCGCAAATATTATCCGCCACAATGCGCCCCTGCTTGTTGGCAGGTCCAGCTAGAGGAATCAAGGAATCGGCTCCCGTTACAGTATGCTTTACCTGAACTGCATCTCCCACAGCGTAAATATCTTTTATGGAAGTTTCCATTCGATCATTTACGAGAATGCTCCCCTTTATACCGAGGGCAAGGCCAGCATCCTGAGCTAGCTGAGATTCTGGAGTTACGCCAATAGCTAGAATCACCATGTCTCCATGAATAGGATTTCCATCTTTTAGCATAACAGAGATTCCTTCTGCATCCTCCTGAAAACCAGTTACCGAGGCCCCCAGTGCCAGCTTTATTCCATTTTTTCTCATTTGATTATGAATAAAAGCTGCCATATCAGCATCAAAGGGAGACAATAGCTGAGGCGGTCGCTGAACAATGGTTACCGCTAATCCCAGCTCCCGAAGATTTTCTGCCAGCTCCACACCAATAAAGCCTCCCCCCACCATGACAGCGGAAACAGGTTTATGCTGGGTAACAAAATCTTTTATAGCAAAGGTATCTTCTACTGTCCGCAGGGTAAAAATCTTCTTGCTATCCACCCCAGGTAATTCAGGCAGTACCGCCTTAGCACCGGGAGAAAGCAAGAGCTTATCGTAGACTTCCTCAAAGGTTTCCCCTGTAACCAGATTCCGAACGGAAACAGATTTTTTTTCAGGATGGATGGCCACCACTTCATGTTGTACCTTCATCTTGATACGAAATCGCTTCCAAAAGCTTTCTGGAGTCTGGAGGGTTAAGTCCGCCTTATTCTGAATCACATCACCAATATAATAGGGCAATCCGCAGTTAGCGTAGGAAATAAAGCCTGTTCGTTCAAACACAATAATTTCAGCCTGTTCATCAAGCCTACGAATTCGTGCAGCAGCTGTTGCACCACCAGCCACACCGCCTACAATTACAATTTTCATATCTATCCTCCTTAAATTACCTAATATATTGAAAATTTATTTTTCTTTCTGTGATTGTATCACCATATGGTACCTCATGGTAACAGCAAAAAAGAACTTGACTCATTCCACTTCATAGATTATACTCAACTTATCAAACTTGGTCAAGTTGACTAACTTGTTAAAATTACAGTTTTCACGTACACCGATTTTGACTTAAGCTACTTCAGGAGACGACAATGTGCAAGATGAATGTTCTCGAAGCAAAAACCAATTTTTCAAAACTTTTAGCAATGCTGGAAAATCGGGAAGAAGATGAAATTATTATCTGCAAGAATAATAAGGAAATAGCTAAAATTACCCTGATTCCTCAAGTGGATGTGTCCAAACGAATTGGTATCGCCAAGGGACTGTTTACTGTTCCAGACGACATCAACGAAATGGACGATGAGATTGCAGCCATGTTCGAGGGGGACGATGATGACATCCTATTTAGTTGATACCCACATCCTTTTATGGGTATTAGTAGATTCAGAGAAGCTTCCAGTCAAAGTGCGGGAAATCATCTACAATCCAAACAATGAAATTTATTATAGCGTTGCATCCATGTGGGAAGTCGCCATCAAGTACAGCAAAGGCAAGCTCCCCATCTCTGGAGCCATGTTCCTGCATTATTGCGAACAAGCTGGTTTCAAAAAGCTCCCTGTGGATGAACGCCACGTGCTAACTCTGGAAAATCTCACCAGACAGGATGGTAGCCCACCCCACAAGGACCCCTTTGACAAAGTCATGCTGGCCCAGGCCAAGGCAGACTCCATGCTGTTCATGACCCACGACCGACAGTTTACCTACTACAATGAACCTTGGGTGGTGATGGTGTAAGAATCGTACCATAAAGAAACGAGAACCAACAACAGAAAGCAACTTCTGCCATTGGTTCTCGGTTTTACAGGTATAATTTAATGATTAAATCATTTCCAGTGGGAATCATTCCCACTCGATGGTACCAGCAGTTCTCTAAACATCAAGAACTGCCTGGAACCATCTTGCATTCCCCTTGGGAATCATTCCCACTCGTTTTTCCAGATGGTATTAGCTATTTATAAGAAATTGTTTTAATTCCAACACTTTTTGCAGAATGGTTTCAATTACATGTAGGAACACTTCATCTGATTGACCCGTAGGATCATCCAGCCCCCAATCCTCCCGGTAGAAGCATGGTAAAAAAGGGCATTGGACATTGCATCCCATGGTGATAACTACATCCACAGGAGGAATATCTGACAGGAGTTTGCTGTATTGGGTTTCCTCCATATCGATACCATGAACTTGCTTCATCAGACGAACTGCATCCTGATTGATCTGTGGTTTAGTTTCCGTACCGGCGGAATAGCTTTCAAATACATCGGGTGCCAATTTCTTCCCCAACGCTTCTGCGATCTGACTGCGGCAGGAGTTATGGACACAAATGAACGCTACTTTCTTTCTCATATCACTTCTCGCAAGAACACTTGATATTACCGGACAGACTCTCTTTCCAATCACCAATGACATCGTGTGTCCAGCAATCATCAGTACCTGCTGCTTCCCGCATGGTCAGAGCAAGAATATATGTCAGCTCCTCTACAGTTGCTCCGGCTTCTAAGGCTCCTTTGAAGTGTTTCAGAACACAGGGTTTGGAACGACCTTTGATTGAGAGCGCAAAGCAGATAAACTGGTATGTTTTTTCATCAATGGTACGCTTCTGTTCATACAGGGCATCGATTTCATCCAGCTTCTCTGCAAACTCAGGGAAAAATTGTGCCAGCATTCTCATAGCAGCCCCTCCTTATTTTTCAGCAGTTTTTCTACATCGGCAGACTTCAGCACCTTGCCTGCAGACACAACTTTTTCATTGACCACGATGGCAGGCATAGACATTACACCATATTCCATGACCTTTTCCATATCGGTGATATACTCCACTTCGATACCAAGGCCAAGATTGCTGACAGCCTTCTTCGCATATTCGTACTGCTCGTGGCAGGACTTACAGCCTGCGCCCAGAACCTTGATGCAGCAGATACCCTCAACAGGCTTACCGCAGCAGCAGGGAGTGATTTCTTCTGCCTTAGGAGCAGAGCCGCAGCAACAACTGGTAATTTCCTCAACCTTGGATTCAAAGCTGCAGCAGCAAGCAGGTGCCTTCTTTTCTTCTTTCTTACCAAAATTAAACAGTGCCATAATTGTAATCCTCCTAATTGAATGTTTTTAGATAATTGCGGGAGCAATCGCATTGAAGAAATAACCTACAACGATGATGCCGATGGTACAAATCGCAATAAAGATGCCCAACAGTTTCGGCTTTGCAGCCTTACGGAGCATGATGATCGACGGCAGGCTCAAAGTCGTAACACCCATCATAAAGGACAGTACCACACCAAGCTGTGCGCCCTTCGCAAGCAGAGCTTCTGCAATGGGAATTGTGCCGAAAATGTCAGCGTACATGGGAACACCCGCAATGGTAGCAATGACAACGCCAAAAGGATTACCGGTTCCCAACAGTTTTACGATAAATTCTTCGGGAATCCAGTTGTGAATAAAAGCACCGATGCCAACACCAACCAGTACATAAGGGGCTACTTTTTTCGCTGTGGTTACCACCTGTTCCCAAGCAAATGACATGCGATTTTTGACAGTCAGTTCTTCCTGCGGGATATCCACATTCTTTCCCTTACGGATAAACTCTTCAACTTCGTTTTCAAGGTGCAGCTTTTCGATCATTGTTCCACCGATAACGGCGATCACCAGACCAAGCACAACATATACAATGGCAACCTTCCATCCGAAGATGCTCATTAGAAGAACCAGACTTCCCAAGTCCACCATGGGGGAGGAAATCAGGAAAGAGAATGTCACACCAAGGGGCAGACCTGCGCTGGTAAAACCGATAAACAGCGGGATGGACGAGCAGGAACAGAACGGTGTCACAGTGCCAAGCAATGCGGCAATGCAGTTCGCCCCAACACCATGGAATCTGCCAAGAATACGTTTGGTTCGTTCGGGCGGAAAATAGCTCTGGATATACGAGATCATAAAGATCAAGAAGGTAAGCAGAACCATGATCTTGATTACATCGTAGATAAAGAACTCAATACTGCCGCCCCAGCGTGATGTAATGTCCACTCCTAAAGCGTTCAGGCCATTTCCAATGACCTCATTGAGCCATTTCATTCCAAGAACCTGATTCTGAATGAATAGCCAGATAGAACGTAAGACCTCCATAATTAAGTCTCCTTTCATATTGACAAATTGAAAAATATCGATATATAATCCTAAAGAGAAGCCACCTTTTCAGATGGCTCATGTATCTTTAGTACAACAGCAAGGTTTCTCTGATCCGATGCAGGTATCCAGTATGACCTGCTGTTTCAGTAATGCAATGGCTCGGTCAGCACCTCCCGCATCAATGGAGTAATGCACCCATTTGCCTTCTTTGCGACCTTGAACAACACCGGAATCACACAGAATCTTCATGTGGTGTGAAAGCGTGGACTGTGTGATGTGCAAATCATCCAGCAGTACACAAGCACATTTTTCGCCGCTACGAAGCAGCTCCAAAATACGCAGGCGGTTTTCATCGCAAAACGCTTTGAACACTCTTGCGTTGTCGACATATTCAGATGCCATTTGTTTCACCTCACATTCAAGTTTATCGATCTATCCATATTATATTCATCAAATCGAAGTTTATCAATATGTTTTGCGAAAATAATGGCTGCTCCCCGTGTTTCAGAGTAGCAGCCGCTGTTGCTTAATCCAAAGGCTTGTATTCGGTTACAGTTTTCAGATAGGTTACTGGATCGCCGTTCAGTATCAGCTCAGCGTATGCCACCGGGTCATTGTAGATCAGATAGTCCAGCTCTGACCGCTGATACATATTGTCGACTACTTCGTTCTCCACGGCGATTGTATCAATCGCTATCATGCTGCCGTCATCAAATTTTAGTTCTACGCAGGCGGTATCCATATTGAACGCACAGGACAGGATTCTCATTGTTCTTGCCTCCTTAATCTTTCGGTGTTTTTCTTTGCCAGTTCGCTGGCAGCCCTACGGAGGCTTTCGTCATAGGGTGCTGTCAGCTTGAAGCCAAAACGCCCCTTGCTGACTTCAAAGGTCAGACAACCGTTTCCGTCATCGTCGATCAACCGACACTCGGAGGGATATTTCCCGGCGTACTCGGTAAGCTTGTTTTTGAGTGCAGTATTGTAGGTACAGACCTCAAGCATGCTTTCTGCTTCGTTAAAATAGATGTTGGTTGCTTTCTGTTTCTTGGAAAGACCTGTTTTCATAAAACCTCCTATTTTTCAAGAATTTTTCTTAGCTCATCACCTGTAAAAGTGGGCTGATTTTTGGATGGGGAGTGCCCAAACGATGTGCGGTACGATTTGAACGCTCCCATTTGGAAATTTTCGTTTTTCCCAGCTCTACACGGGAATCAGCGGGCATCGTCTCTGTTGCGGTTTTTGCCACGGCTTCCGCTAAAGAAATGCCACAGATTATTGCGAGAAATCATCTGCAATCCAAGCCATGAAATTTATTACAGCGTTGCATCCATGTGGGAAGTCGCCATCAAGTACAGCAAAGGCAAGCTCCCCATCTCTGGAGCCATGTTCCTGCATTATTGCGAGCAAGCTGGTTTCAAAAAGCTCCCTGTGGATGAACGCCACGTGCTAGCTCTGGAAAATCTCACCAGACAGGATGGTAGCCCGCCCCACAAGAACCCTTTTGACAAAATCATGCTGGCCCAGGCCAAGGCAGACTCCATGCTGTTCATGACCCACGACCGACAGTTTACCTACTACAATGAACCTTGGGTGGTGATGGTGTAAGAATCGTACCATAAAAAAAGAGAACCAACAACAGAAAACAATTTCCGCCATTGGTTCTCAGTCTCTATAGATATAATTTAACGAATCAAATTATTCCCACTCGATGGTTCCGACTGGTTTTGGAGTCAGGTCGTAGACTACACGGTTAATGCCTTCTACCTCGCTAGTAATGCGGGCAGTAATCTTGTGCAACAAGGCATAGGGAATCTCTTCGATGGTGGCAGTCATGGCATCGGTGGTGTTTACGGCACGAATAATGGCAGGCCAACCTTCGTAGCGCTTATCATTCTTTACACCAACGCTCTTAAAGTCAGGAACGGAGATGAAGTACTGCCAAACCTTTCCTGCAAGGCCAGCACTGTCAAACTCCTCTCGCAGAATGGCATCGGCTTCTCGCAAGGCATGGAGGCGGTCACGAGTAATGGCACCGAGACAGCGAACTCCCAGTCCAGGGCCAGGGAAGGGCTGACGTTCCACCATGGAAACAGGCAATCCCAAAGCCTTTCCTACTACACGAACCTCGTCCTTGTACAACAAGCGAACTGGTTCCACCAACTCAAACTGCATATCTTCTGGAAGTCCACCAACATTGTGGTGAGCCTTTACTCCGTCGCTTTCCAAAATATCAGGATAGATAGTTCCCTGAGCCAAGAAGGAAATACCCTCCAACTTGCGGGCTTCCTCATCAAACACCTTGATGAACTCTCCACCGATAATTTTTCGCTTCTTCTCTGGTTCAGCTACATCCTTCAGCAAGTCCAGGAATCGGTCAGTGGCATCGATGTAAACCAGGTTTGCATCCAGCTGGTTTTTGAAAACCTCCACCACTTCCTCGCTTTCACCCTTTCGCATGAGTCCGTGATTTACGTGAACACATACCAGCTGTTTTCCAATAGCCTTAATCAGCAGTGCTGTCACCACGGAGCTATCCACACCACCAGACAAAGCCAGCAGCACCTTCTTATCTCCCACCTGCTGACGAACAAAGGCCAGCTGCTCTTCAATAAACTTATTGGCAAGCTCTTCAGTTGTAATTCGAGCCATGTCGTCAGGTCGCTTGTTTGGTAAATCCATATATTTTCTCCTTACTCATTTCCA
>JAGBXW010000007.1 GCA_017629095.1 Treponema sp.
CAAATGCTCTACTTGCTCCTGGAATAAGAAATTTATATTTACCAAATGCTCATGGAATGAAAAATAGTTTTAGACTCGATACTTTATCTTTTATTCCTATTCCACTTCCCCCACTAGCCGAGCAAAAGGAAATTGTTCGTGTGGTAGAATCACAACTTGCAAAAGTTGACCAACTGGAAAAACAAATTACAGAAAGAGAAACACTGACAAAACAAATGTTGCAAAGTATAATGAAAGATGCGTTTAGGGAGGAGTGAGAGAAATGATAAAAAAATATGATTTAGAACCAACTTTTGAAAATGTTGCAAACACATTTTTAAATGATTCATTAAAACGAAATCGTTTTTTATATAAGTTTTATGACTTGTTAAATTGCATAGATTCTCCTTTTTCAATTTGTCTGGATGGTCCATGGGGCTGTGGAAAAACTTTTTTTGTCAAACAAACTCAATTATTATTGCTTTCAATTAATCCTTGTATTGATATACAAGAGGGAAAAGATGCGATAAATCAAAATGAACGAAACACTTTAATAGAAATAAAAGCCGAAGTTGAAAAAAAATATCAGAATATCCCAACTATTCATTATCCAATTTATTATGATGCGTGGGATAATGATAATGCAGAAGATCCTATATTGTCTCTTGTATATGCAATAACAAAAGCTTTACATAGTGAAGGTGTATTTGATGAAAAGTCTGAAAAATGGAATGGTATAAAAAATACTATAAAAGCTATTGTAAATGCAACAGAAGTTCAATCTTCGTTACCTATAGAGTCTGCTAAAGTTTCTATAAAAGTCAAAGGTGAAAATTTTTTGAAAGCTTTAGAACAAAATAAAAAATCTGACTTATTAGTAGATTTTAAAAAACAGGATGAATTGCGTCTGCTTGTGGATACTTTTTTTAATGACATATTACCAGAAAGAGGTGATAGATTAGTAATTTTTATTGATGAACTAGATAGATGTAAACCGACTTATGCTATAAAACTTTTAGAACGAATTAAACATTACTTTAATCAAGAAAAAGTTACCTTTGTTTTTTCTACAAATATACAAGAATTAAATAAAACAATTTGCAGTTATTATGGACAAGGATTTTCTGCAGATAGATATCTAGATAAATTTTTTAATCTAAGATTACAATTGCCAAAAGTTGACGTTGAGCAATATTTTAATTATTTACGAGTTTTCAATACCTTTGGTAAATTAGAAAGTATTCTCGAAGAAGTAGTTTTACATACTAATTTGGAATTACGTGAAATTTCTAGATTTATTTCATTGTATTATTTAGCTAGGAATTCATATCTAGGTCTCTCATTTGCTCAAAAAACAGAAAACGATGCGATGGATTTTTGTATAGATTATATTTTACCATTAATGATTGCAATAAAAATGACAGATTCAACTTTGTATAATAGTTTTATGTTAGGTAATGAAACAGAGTTTTTCCAAAATTTTATGCGTGGTAACATAGGTGAAATTTTTTTTAACTTTTATTCTTTTTATCCTAAGTCAGAAGTTTCTTTCGATGATATTTCTGGAGGAATATATAATTGGTTATTTAATGTGGGAATTCTAGATACTATGCGTGATTCCATAAAAACAACACTATCTTTTTCTCCAAGACATAAGGTATTACTAGAAGAAGCCATATCGTTATTATCATTTACAACAATATACGATTGAACTAAGATTTGCCAACATCAAACACTGACAAAACGGCTTATGCAGAGTATAATGAAAGATGCGTTTAGGGAGGAGTAAGGGGATGGAAAAGGAGATAATAAAATACACAAGTCAAATTTATTCTGCTATTTCTGCCTTGATTGATAAGTGTAAGCATTCTGTATTACATAAAGTTAATAACGAAATGGTTTTACTTTATTGGAATATTGGAAAATATCTTGTATGCACAGTGCTAAATGAAAATAAGGCAGAATATGGACAAAAGATTGTAGAAGAACTATCAGTAAAATTATCATTGAATTATGGGAAAGGGTTTGAGAAAACTTCATTGTTTAGAATGATAAAATTTTATAGAGAATTTCCGGATATAGAAAAAGTGGCGACATTGTCGCAACAATTGACGTGGTCTCATTTTGTTGAGCTTTTACCGATTGAAGATGAAGTTAAGAGAAATTTTTACGCCATAATGTGTTGCAATGAAAACTGGAATGTTCGTACATTGCGTGAAAGACGTAAATCAATGCTTTTTGAACGCACTGCAATATCCAAAAAACCGGACATAACAATCAAAAATGATTTGTTACTTTTACAAGCAATAGAAAATGCAAAATCAAAAGGTGCAAACTGAATCCCAGAAATGCCGTAGACATTTCCAAGACCTGTGGCAATAAAAAGGAGACAAAAAACCATGGCAGATGAACCAAGTTCAAATACAAAAACTTCTCTTTATAATAAAATAGCTTCAATCCTCGAAGAAAGCAGAAAGTTTGTTGCAAGTACAGTAAATACTGCCATGGTTCAAACTTATTTTGAAATTGGAAGACTTATTGTAGAAGAAGAGCAGCACGGAAATATCAGGGCGGAATACGGAAAGGAAACTCTAAAAAAACTTTCGGAAAAACTGACTGCAAATTATGGAAAGGGATTTTCTCAACGTAATTTAGAGCAGATGAGACAATTTTATTTAACATATTCAACTCAAATTCCGCAGACACCTTCTGCGAAATTCACTTTAAGTTATTCACATTATCTTTTTCTTATGCGAATTGATAATCTCGATGAACGAAAGTTTTATGAAATAAAGTTGATTATTTAAAGGTTCTGTATGAACCTCCAATCCCTGTGGCAATCAAAAGGAGAATAAAATATATTCCTATTACGTAAATTAAAAGTTGAAAAATATCATAATAAATAGTATATTTGTATAGAATAATACACGATTTATGGTTATAATTTGATAATAATCAAATAAGGAGCCTTGTATGTTAATTGATTTTACAGTTTCCAATTATCAGTCTATAAAAAAAGAACAAACATTTAGTTTTGTTTCTGAATCAAAGACAAAAGAGGAAAATGCCTTATTTTCAATAGAAAATAAAACAATAAAACTGTATCCATTCAGTGCAATCTTTGGACCTAATGCGTCAGGTAAGTCAAAATTTATCTATGCTTTAGAAGATTTGTGTAAATATGTGGCGGATTCATACAAATACGGGGAAAACCAAAATATTTCTGCTTATAAGCCTTTTTTACTAGATGAGGAATCAAAAGATAAAAGTTCACGATTTGAGATTGAATATGAAGTAAATGGTTCTCGTTTTTTATATATACTGGAAGTATTAAAAAAAGAAGTCGTATATGAAGAGCTTTTTTCATTTTCATATAATGTAAGAACCGCAAAAACAAGAGTTTTTACAAGAAAAAGAAATGAACCAATATATTTCAATAAAGAATACACAAGTTTAAGAAAAGGTGTGGAAGAATTTCTATTGCCAAATCAAAGTCTATTATCTAGATGTGGAAATTCAAAAAATGAATTGTTAAAACTTCCATATTCTTTTTTTTCCGATAAAATAAAATTTTACACACATAAATCCTTTGAATTACCTGAGATTTGTAAAACAACAGTTCTTTTGGATGGAGACTATCAGGATTTTTTTAAATCACAGATAATTAATTTTTTACATTCAGCAGATATGCAAATCGAAGATATAAAGATTGAACATAACAAGGATAATAAAATAATTGATTATTTACGAGATGCATCTACTGATGAAAGAAATGAAACACTTCTCAATCTCCTTTCAGCAGAGCCTAAAATTGCACATAAAGTGAATTCAAAGACAAAAGAAAATGAATATGTTTATTTCGATTTAGCAAGTCAGGAATCATCTGGTACGAATAAGTTGTATGATTTGTCATCATATTTTCTTTCTTCCTTAATTTCAGGTGAAACAATAGTGATAGATGAATTCAATACTGGATTGCATCCAGTTATTGAAAAAATGATTGTTGATATGTATCTTGATCCAGAAATAAATGTCAATCATGCACAATTGTTAGTGACTTCTCATAATACTTATATACTTGATGCCTGTAGATTAAAAAGAGAGCAAGTATGGTTTACTGATAAGAATGAATTAGGAGAAACAGAATTATATTGCTTAAATGAGTTTGACAAAAACTTGATAAGAGATTATGCAAATTACGGCAAATATTATCTAGAAGGTAGATTCAATGCCTTGCCCGCAATTTCCATACCAGTTCTAAAATAGCAGGAGCTTGATATGCCTAAAAAAAGAAAGGAAACTGGTTCAAGAAAAATTGAAAAAAGGATATTTATTTTATGTGAAGGAGCAGATAAACATTCCGAATATGCTTATTTAGAAGCATTGATAAAAGATACTCCAATAAAAGGTGATAAAGTACAAATTGAATTGGTGTCAACAAAATATAATACAGGAAGGGAACTCGTAGAAGAAGCAGCTAAAAAAATTGATAGAAAATTTAAGGAAATAGATGAAGCATGGGTTGTGTATGATCAAGATGGATATACCTTACATCTGGAAACTTTTAGAATAGCTAAAGAGAAAAATGTAAGAATTGCATTTACAGCTACAGCTTTTGAATTTTGGATTTTATTGCATTATGAATACACAACGAAACATTTTCCCAAAAGCGAAGATATAATAAGAGAATTGAAAGATAAAAATTTTATTGATTACGCTAAAAACTCAAAAAATATCTATGCATTAACAAAAGAAAAATTATCTTTGGCAAAACAAAATGCTAGAAAAATAAGAACTGAAGTTGAAAAATATGATGGTAATAAGAAAATATATGAAAGAAATCCATATACGAATTTAGACCTGCTTATTAATGAAATACAGGATTCAAGTTTTGCAAAGGAAAACAAGGATTATTTGACTTCATTTTGGAACGATTTTTATAAATGATGTAACAATAATGTTGGAATTAGGACTACAATTTTCCCCAGAAATGTCGTAGACCTTAAGAATTGCGTAGCAATTTAGAATTCCTGTGGCAATAAAAGGAGAATAACCATGGCAAAGATAGCAAATATCATAAAATCCCTGCAAAACATCATGTGGAAGGATCCAGGTGTTTCTGGCGATGCCCAGCGATTGGAGCAGCTTGGCTGGATGATTACCCTGAAAATCCTTGATGACAAGGATGCAGAACTGGAGCTTTTGAATGATGACTATGTTTCGGTGATTCCAGAAAAACTTAAATGGAGAACTTGGGCAGCCGACTCAGAAGGCATCACTGGTGATGCCATGAAGGAATTTGTGGACACGGAACTTTTTCCCGGCTTGCAAAACCTAGATGTTTCATCTGGCAAGGAGGGAGTGAACAAGCGGGCTGTTCTTGTCCGAGACATTTTTGCTGGCACCAACAACTACATGAAAAATGGCACCATTATCCGTCAGGTTGTGAACAAGCTGAACGAGATTGACTTTAATGCCAGCGAAGACCGCCATACCTTTGGGGACATTTACGAAAGCCTTTTGAAAGACCTACAAAGTGCTGGTAATTACGGCGAATTTTACACACCACGTGCCGTAACGGAGATAATGACAGAAATCATAAATCCCCGTCTTGGAGAAAAGGTTCTTGACCCAGCCTGCGGAACAGGTGGATTTTTAACCAGTGCCATTGAAAATATCCGTTCTCAGGACGTTCATTCTGTGGAAGATTTGAAGACACTGGAGGAAACGATTCAAGGTCACGAGCTCAAGCCCCTTCCTTTTATGCTTTGTGTTACCAACTTGATTTTGCACGACATCGAAATTCCCAACGTCATCAATGGTGATAGCTTGAATCGTGAATACTTCAGTATTGGCGAAAAGGACCGTGTAGATGTTATCCTGGCAAACCCTCCCTTTGGAGCCAGTGTTTCCGATGGGGTAGAAACAAATTATCCTGCCCAGTTCCGCACCACAGAAAGTGCAGACTTGTTCCTGCTGCTGATGATTCGTTATTTGCGTGATGGGGGCCGTGCTGCCATCGTTCTTCCAGATGGCTCTTTAACAGGAGATGGAGTAAAACAGCGGATTCGGCAGGAATTTTTGGAAAAGTGCAATGTTCACACCATAGTTCGGTTGCCCAATTCTGTTTTTCAACCCTATGCCTCAGTAGCTACAAACCTGCTGTTTTTTACAAAGGGTGAGCCCACAAAGGAGATTTTTTATTGGGAGCATAGGCTTCCAGAAGGTCAGAAATCCTATTCTAAAACAAAGCCAATCCAAAAGAAGGAATTCGATTCATTAAAAGCCTGGTGGAATAATCCTGTGGAAAATGAACAAGCCTGGAAAGTTGGAATTGAAGTGCTCAAAAACAACGGCTACAACTTAGATATAAAAAATCCCTTTGTACCAGAAGCAGAAAACACCTTCACCACTTCCCAGCTACTGGAAATGCTCACTGATTCCTTTGCAAAAAGTGAGCAGTTGATACAGGAGCTAAAGGATTCCCTTTAACCCCCTCGTCACAGCTCCTTAGCCCTAGGTATCGACACAGAGCCTTTCCATATTGTACAATAGAAATAGGAGTTACAATACTTTTTAGACCGAAGGGGAGCACATGAATTACGTCATTTCACAGGGCAAGGAGCTTCGTATTGCTATTTCTGGCAAAAGTGGTTGTGGAAACACCACTGTCAGTACTATGTTGGCTCAGCGGCTTGGAATCAAACTTATTAACTACACCTTCCGTAATCTTGCCAAGGATATTGGTTTCTCTCTGGCAGAAATCATAGAGCGGGCAAAAACTGACGATAGCTTTGACCGTCAGGTGGATGGCCGTCAGGTTGCCTTAGCCTTGGAGGATTCCTGCGTCTTGGGTTCCCGCCTTGCAGTGTGGATGCTGAAGGATGCAGATCTCAAGGTGTTCCTCTTGGCAGATGAGGATGTGCGCTCTCGCCGTATCCTGAATCGGGAGGGGGGGGACTTGGAGGAAATCAAGGCCTTTACCGCCATGCGTGACCGTGAGGATTCAGCCCGCTACCAGCAGCTGTATGAAATCGACAACAGCGACTATGGCTTTTGTCACCTGATTATAGACACAGCCCAGTACAAGCCCGAAGAAATTGTAGAGTTGATTCTGCAGGAGCTACACCAGCGGGGCCTTGTAGAAGCTTGCTGATGGATAATTCCTCTTTTATCCTGCCCAACGGCTCCAGCGTACAGGAGTTCCAGTCCATGATTCTGGACTTTTATCGTCAGGAGGGGCGTTCCTTTCCTTGGCGGGAAACTCGTGATCCCTACGAAATCCTTGTTTCGGAGCTGATGCTGCAGCAAACCCAGACTGAGCGGGTGGTGCCAAAGTACCTGAACTGGCTTCAGGAGTTTCCCTCTGCCCAAGCCCTTGCCCATGCTTCCTTTTCCCAAGTACTGGCAGCATGGAGTGGCCTTGGCTACAACCGTAGGGCAGGCTATCTGCAGGAGGCTTGTCGTCAGGTGGTGGAGGATTTAGGCGGAGTCTTTCCCTCCAGTGCCTGTGAATTAGAAAAATTGCGGGGAGTGGGGCCGTACACAGCCAGAGCCGTTGCCACCTTTGCCTTTAATAAGCCAGAGGTTTTCATCGAGACAAATATTCGCTCCGTGTACCTGTTTTTGTTTTTTCCTAGGGACAGTGTTCCCTCAGGACAGGGGGAAGGTCAAAATAAGTCTGCTGAAGATGCTATCCCTGTGAAGGACAAGGTGGCTGATTCTCGTCTCATGCCTTTGATAGAGGCCACTTTGTACCATGAAAATCCTAGAATCTGGTACTACGCCTTGATGGACTATGGTGCTCGGCTTAAAAAAAGTACTGCAAATCCCAATCGCAGGAGTCTCCATTACAGCCGTCAGTCTAAGTTTCAGGGGTCTTTGCGTCAGGCTCGTGGAGCTATTGTAAAAAGTCTTACACAGACTCAAGGTAATATCTTGTCTCTCAAGGATATAGAAAGAGACTCTGGCATAGAGTTGTACCGTCTTGAGTCGGCTGCAGAAAGCTTGGTGGCAGAGGGAATGATATGTCGGCAGGGAGACCTGTATTGCATTAACGAAAGTCGATAGATTGTACCGTACGTTTTACTGGGAGGTAGACCATGAAAAAGGATAAGTTCACCTTAAAAAAGGTGGTGGTGGAGCAGGTAGAGCAGTACAACCAGCTTTTAAAATATGTATTTCAGGTAACAAAGCATGTGTTGCAGGAGGTGGGCTGGGAGGAAAAGGAAATTCTTCGAGCAAAGCTTCCTAATTTTCAGCAGGCCCAGGTTTTGGGCTGGTTTGACGGTGAAGAACTTATTTCCCAGTGCGTGGTGTATCCCATGAAGGTGCGGATTTTCAGCCAAATCTACGACATGGGTGGCCTTACAGGAGTGGGAACCTATCCTGAGTATGCCAACCACGGCCTTATGAACAAGCTTCTCGAGCGGGCCCTCCATGAAATGCGAGACAGAGGTCAGTACATTTCCTATCTCTATCCCTATTCCATTCCCTTCTACCGCCACAAGGGGTGGGAAATCATCAGTGACAAGATTACTTACGAGATTCAAGACTACCAGCTGCCTAAGAACAAGAAGGTTTCTGGGGAGATTCGTCGTGTGCCAGTAACTGGAGAGGAAATCAAGGAGGTGTACAATAAATTTTCCGCCCGCACCCACGGAGCCCTCATTCGTGATGACCTAGCCTGGAATGAGTACTTTATGTGGGACTCCGACGATGTAAACGCTGCGGTTTATTACAGCAACAAAGACGAACTGGAAGGTTATCTTATCTATTGGATTGCCGATGAGGTATTCCACCTAAAGGAAATGATTTTCTTGAATGAAGAGGCTCGAACCGGCTTGTGGAATTTCATCAGTGCTCACTTCTCCATGATTTCCAAGGTAGTAGGGCAAACCTACACCGACGAGCCTTTGGCCTTCCTGTTGGAGGACGCAAAAATCAAGGAAGACATTTCTCCTTATTTTATGGCCCGCATTGTGGACATTAAGGAATTTATTGCTCGTTATCCTTTCAAGCCAGACAACAGAAAGCGTGTGTGGAATTTTACTTTGTCAGATCCCTTGCTACCCTGGAATCAAGGTTCTTTCACCCTTACCATAGACCGCCACGGCCACGGTACTGTGGAGCCAAGTACCAAGCGGTTCCGAGACCAAATCGATATCCAAACCATGACTACCATGCTTTTGGGCTACAAAAACCCTGACTACCTGAACAAGATTGGTCGCCTCCGTTGCTCCGAGGCCATTGTGGACATGCTAGAAGACGCCATCGAGCAGCAGACACCTTACTTTTCTGATTACTTCTAGGGGCTAATTCAAGGGAGGTGTAACCTCCCTTCCAGATCTCCCACTTTATTTTTTACTTGTTCTGTGCCATACTTATATTAAAGGTGGTCTTTTATGATGTATCCCTACATAACTTTAGCAGATGAAACCATGATTGTTCATTCAGAGCTCAGACATGATGACGGAAAACCTTTTGTAGAAGTACATTTTGAGCGGCCAGAGGAGCAGGGCTTCCTTTCGGCTCGTTGTGTGCTTCCATCTTATAAATGGCTGTTCAATGATGGTTTTTCTCAAAAGGAAATAGAGTTCTTTACTGAATTGTTGGCTCATAATGCCCACACCATCTTCAAGTATGCTGAGTCAGGAGGCATTAACATTGCCTAATGTTTTGAGTGGTGGTGCCGTTGTTGCAAGCAATGGTAGTCGTATTCCTACAAACAAATTAAATAAAATTTTAGAAGTTATCATTGACAATCATTTTTATATTTGTTTGAAATGGAAGGAAATGTTTGGACAAGATACTCTGGCTTTCTATTGTTAACCTCCCTTCCAGTCCTCCCACTTTATTTTTTTCAAAAAATATGACATACTATCTTGAATAAACACAGCGGTCTGTCATTCATGATGAGTTATAATTGTTGCGACAGACCAAACTCAGGAGGAGTTGTTTTGTATAAACCTGTTGACCCAAAGGCGAATTTCCCCACACAGGAGGAGGAAGTTCTTTCATTCTGGAAGGAAAAAGATATTTTCAAAAAGTCCATTGCCCAGCGTAAGGATAGCCAGGAGTACGTCTTCTATGACGGTCCTCCCTTTGCAACAGGAATGCCCCATTTTGGCCACTTTATTCCCAGCACCATCAAGGATATTATTCCCCGCTACCAGACCATGAAAGGTTTTCGTGTGGAGCGCCGTTTTGGCTGGGACTGCCACGGTCTTCCTGTAGAAAACCTTATCGAAAAGGAATTGGGCCTCAATTCCAAGACCGACATTGAATCCTACGGTGTAGCTAAGTTCAACGAGGCTTGTCGTGCCAGCGTTCTCCGCTATGTAAATGAGTGGGAGCAAACCATTACTCGCTTGGGCCGCTGGGTAGACTTTGAAAACGACTATAAAACCATGAACCCCGAGTACATGGAATCTATTTGGTGGGTTCTCAAGAGCCTGTGGGAAAAGGGCCTTTTGTATGAAGGTCACTATATTTTGCCATATTGTCCCCGCTGTTCCACCGTTCTTTCCAACCATGAGTTGGCCCTCGGTGGCTACAAAGAAGTTCATGACCCAGCCATTACCGTTCGTTTCAAGGTAACAGAGGCAGGCCCTGCCAGCAATGACAGTGATATGGCCAATGGTTCCACTTATCTTTTAGCCTGGACCACCACTCCCTGGACCTTGCCCTCTAACTTGGGGCTTACCATGGGACCCGACATCGATTACGTAAAGGTGGCCGACGGTAACGAGTGCTATATCTTGGCAGAAAGCCGCTTGGGAGCCTATTACAAGAAGCCTGAGGAATGTACTATTCTGTGGAAGAAGAAGGGAAGTGAGCTCATTGGCACCCGCTATGAGCCATTGTTCCCCTATTTTGCCCAGCTTAAGGAGGCCACCGACGGTTCTGACGGCAATCCTCCTTCCATTGGTGCCTTCCGTGTCTTGAACGGTGACTTTGTTACCACAGAGGACGGAACTGGTATCGTTCACACTGCCCCCGGCTTTGGTGAAGACGACAACAAGGTATTCAAGGGAACTGGTGTTCCTACCGTTTGTCCCATCGACAACGAGTGTAAGTTTACCGACGAGGTACCTGAGTACAAGGGCCGCTTCGTAAAGGATTGTGACAAGGACATCATCGATCGCCTTAAGCAGGAAGGAAAGCTGGTAAAACGAGACCAGATTCTCCACTCCTATCCCTTCTGTTGGCGTTGTTCTAGCCCCTTGATTTACCGTGCTGTTGGTAGCTGGTTCGTTAAGGTAGAGGATATTCGTCATAAGATGATAGCCGCCAACCAGAAAATCACCTGGCAGCCTGACCACATCAAAAACGGTCGCTTTGGTAAGTGGCTGGAGGGAGCTCGTGACTGGGCCATTAGCCGCAACCGCTACTGGGGAAACCCCATTCCTGTGTGGAAGTGTCCTGACTGTGGCAAAACTCATTGTGTAGGAAGTCGTCAAGAGCTAAAGGAGCTTTCCGGTGTATATCCCGAAGACCTGCACAAGCACTTTGTAGACGAAATTACCATTCCTTGCGAGTGTGGTGGAACCATGAGTCGCATTCCAGAGGTTTTGGACTGCTGGTTTGAGTCTGGCTCCATGCCCTATGCCCAGAATCACTATCCCTTTGAAAACAAGGAATATTTTGAAAGCCACTTTCCTGCAGACTTCATCTCCGAAGGTCTTGACCAGACTCGTGGCTGGTTCTATTCACTGACAGTTTTGGCTGCAGCCCTTTTTGACCGTCCCGCCTTTGACAACTGTATCGTAAGTGGTTTGATTTTGGCTTCCGACGGAAAGAAGATGTCTAAAAGCCTGAGAAACTACACCGACCCAGCAGAGGCTGTGAAGATGTTCGGTGCAGATGCCATCCGCCTGTTCCTGATGCATTCCACCGCCGTAAAGGCCGACGACCTGAAATATAGCGATGATGGTGTTCGTGATGTACTCAAGGGAATCCTTATTCCTCTGTGGAATAGCTATAGCTTCTTCGTTACTTACGCCAACATCGATGGAATCCAGGCCAAGGGACATGGCTTTGCAGAAAATCTGCCAGTAAATCCTCTAGACCGCTGGCTGCTTTCCATCACCCAGAAGATGGTGCAGGATGTTACCGTGGCCATGGATGCCTATGACTTGTCCAAGGCTATTGACCCCATTGTGGCCTACATTGATCAGCTGAACAACTGGTATATCCGCCGTAGCCGCCGTCGCTTCTGGAAAAGTGAAAACGATGGTGACAAGAACGAAGCCTACGAAACCCTGTACTGGGCACTGAAAACCTTTGCAAAGGTAGCCGCTCCTGTAGTACCCTTTATTACAGAAAGCATGTGGCTGAACCTGCGAACCGAAGATGACCCAGAATCTGTTCACCTGGCAGATTACCCTGTATATAATGAAGCTCACCGTGACTTGGAGCTGGAATTCAAGATGGATACCGTACAAAAGGCTGTTTCCATGGGACGCTCTCTGCGATACCAGTACAACTTGAAGATTCGCCAGCCTCTCAAGTCTGTGGAATTCGTTACCAGAAATCCCGATGAAAAGCGGGTATTGCTGGAAATGGAAGAATCCATCAGAGAAGAGCTGAACGTAAAGAAGGTTGTGTTCCACCAGCGAGAGGATGAGCTTGTAGAATACAAGGCAAAGGCAAACTTCCGTACCTTGGGTAAGGAGTTGGGCCCCTTGATGAAGGCTGCTTCTGCAATCATCGCTGATTTGGGTCAGGATTCAATCCAGTCCATTTTGGAAGGCTCAACCCTCAGCATTGATGTACAGGGCACCACCGTAGAGCTTGACGAAAGCAAGATTCTCGTGGACCGCATCGAAAAGGCTAACCTCAAGGTGGTAAACGAAGGAACTCTTACAGTAACCCTTGACTCAGAGATTACCGACGAGCTGAAAAAAGAAGGCTATGTTCGTGACTTGATTCGTGGTATCCAGAGTCTCCGCAAGGAAAGTGGTCTTGCCGTTACCGACAGAATCAACTTGAAGGTTTCTGGTTCAGGTAATCCTGAAGCTATTACTGAATTGAAGGATGCTTGTAGCCAGTTTGGTGATTTTATCCGTGGTGAAACCTTGGCCGAAAAGCTTGATTGGGCAGAAGCCCTTCCTTCAGGTACCCAGGTAGAAGCTGGGGATGCAGTTTGGAGTGTTACTCTTGAAAAGGCTTAAGGTGTCACTAACATCTTTGTCTGTCTTTTCATTTTCCAAGCATGGCAGTAAAATTGCTGTCATGTTTGGACTTGTTCTGATAACCTTATTCTTTTTGGCTGGTTGTGCCAGTCAAAGGGATATGGTATCAGACACTGATTACATGTCCTTGCTACCGGAAGATGCAGAAATCTACCTGTGTTTTCCGGTACAGGATAATCCTTCCATTGCTGGTGAATTGGTGACAGCCTTTGCTCCACAAATGGAGGCTCAAGATATAAAAAAAATTACCAAGCGTTTTGATAAAATCTATGGAGCGGTAAAGGGCAAGGATTTTTTTGCAGTTGCCACCGGCTCCTTTCCAAAGCTGGGACTTGGGTTTGCCCTAAAAGAAAAAAACGGCTGGAAAAAAATCAAGGATTCAGCTATACCTGTTACTGGTTCTTTTTATCAGTATAAAAACCTGCCGTTTCAAATTGCATTTCCCAGTTCCTCCCTCATGATGCTTTCTCCCCAGGTGGATTCCCTTTTAAACTCCTACCAACAGCAGCTAGAGGGAAGTGCTGATATAGCAGTAAATCCTTTAGTTCAATTTGTTTCTGAACATGAACAAGATTTTACTGAAAATAACACTTTGTCATACAGAAGCCCAGCTGGAACATCAATCGATTTTTATGTTTCAGATGTTGTTTCCATTATACTTCCCATTTTAAAAACTCCCTTTCCCATTAACTTGCCATTTAAAAACTTGTATGGCAGTTTTATTCCCGAAGGAAATGGAAGTAAAAGGGAAGATATGTATTCCTTTGTGGCATATGTAGGGTTAACTGATTCTCGTGTAATGAAGGCTTCATTAACAACCCTTAAATTGGTGGCCAGAGGCCTTGGAATTGAACTTGATTATTCTTCTGTGGGAGAAGAAACGATAAAAATTTCAGGAATTCGCCTATCTCAAAAGGATTTAGGAGACTTGCTGAAAAAAATATTGTAATAAACCTGATTCGGTTGTACTCAATCAGATAGAGCAAAATTATGGAGGTATGAATATGGATTCAAAGATTATTTTGAAAGCGGAATCCTTGGATGGGTATTTAACAGAAAAAGATCAAGCATATCTTGCCCAGATGGACGCCTTATACGAAAAGGCCATGAGTTCGTTCAAGATTATCTCTTCTGGAGGCTTTAGTTCTTCCATAGCAGCTGAGGAAAAGCGGGTTATAGAGGTTTTCAATGAAATGGGAAATCTCATGCAGGAAATCTGCAACGAGGTGCCAGGTCTTCAGGTTTTTTCCTTCTGCACCGAGCGGGGGAGTCATGCAGAAGCATCACGGGTTATTGCAAAGCTTCGTGATATTCGTACTGATCATCAGGAATTCGTTTATTACAGTCAGCGTGCCTACGAAATGCTGTTCCGACAGGCTTATACTGGAAGTCCCTCTGACGATAAGAATTATCTTGTCGTAAAGACTCCTGTGACAGCTCCTGTTCAAAACTTTTCCGTTCACAAGATTCCCGACATTGATCACAAAATCGAGAATTCTGTCATGTGTGTTATGCTTCGTGGTGCACTGCTTCCTTCCATGATCATGTCAAAGGAAATCGAGGAGTATTCTTCAAAGGGCTTTGTCACTCCCTTTGCCTTATTTAAGATTAAACGAAACGATTCCAAGCACGAAAACGACATGGAATACATCCTTGACTTGAAGAATTCCTTCTTCAATCTTGAGGAATTGAACGGTAAGGATCTTATCTTTGCAGATCCCATGAATGCCACTGGTGGTTCTCTGGTAACGGTAGTAAAATATCTTTTAAACCAGGGAGTAAAGCCACGATCCATCAAGTTCTTCAACGTCATTGCAGCTCTCAAGGGAGCATTGCGGGTGGTGCGTGCCTTGGATAACTGTACTGTTTACACTCTGTGGATGGACCCTGTTTTGAATAGTTCCGCCTACATCATGCCAGGCTTGGGAGATGCTGGAGATCGACTCAATGGTCGTGATTCCGAGGATTCTCCCCGCAACATCATCCAGCTTATTGCAGACTACGGAACCAATATAACTGGCTTGTATCGCTCGCAGCTCCGTAAAATCGAGCAGACTGTTTTGGGTACTATCTAGCAATGAAAAAAGGTCTGTACCTTTTTGCTTGTGTCAGTTCGCTATTTTTTCTTGTCTCTTGTAGTTCGTTAGGTGGACTTCGTGTTATAGGTGAGAAGGATAGAATCTATAGCAATGTCTTATCAGAATATTATCTCATTGGCGAGGCCTATCTGGAAAACAAAAAGTATCAAAAGGCCATTGAATATTATACAAAGGCCAGTGAGCATCCTGATTTAACTAGTTCGGCAGGCTATAAGATTGCTTATGCCTATGCCTTAGCTGAAAATTGGGAAAAATCAAGGACTGGATATGAGGTATTGCTGGAAAAGGACCCTGACAATAGCGAGCTTACAAAGAGTTTGGCCTATATTTATGCCCGTCAGGGGGATTTAGCTCATGCCAGTGCCCTGTATCGTAAGCTTGTGGAAAAGAACCCCTACGACCAGTTGATGCTGGAGAATTATATCACAGTATTGATTACAGGGAATTATCTGGAAGAGGCCGAAATTGTTCTCCAGCAGTTTAAAACAAACTTTCCTGATAACACCTCAATCCAAGGATTTGAGGAAAGTCTTACCAAGGCGTGGGAGGTTCAGGAAGGAAAGAGTTCTGTTTCAGGAGATGAAACTCAAGATGAGACACCTCATCTTGAACAAACTAATGGGGAAGAAGAGTCTTAAGTAAAAGAAGTTCGGGATGAAGTGGTTTTGTAACTAATTTTTTGAAAAAAATAAAAGGCTGTCCAATAGTCGGTGTAGTTTTACACTTCAATTGGACAGCCTTTTTTATAGCAAAATCTCTTTCTTATTCGTCTTCATCAGTATAGGTGGAAATAAACTGACGATATTTTTCTGGATCAACTCGAAAGGCCACAATGGCTGTTTCAGGATCAGTAAAGGCACGAATCAATGCCTGTTCTGCTTCTTCAAAGATTCTTTTTCCAGGAATCAATCGGAAGGAACGGGTAGAAATACCAATTCCAATCTCGTTGTTCATATCGTTTTCTTTCAAAATCTTAGACAGGGCAATATACACTTGTTCAGCCATATCCAAGGCACTATCTACGTTAACACTGTGAACGATACAGGAAAATCCATCGCTTCCGTATTCAAAAATCAAGTCCCGGAACTTGTAGAAATCAAGCAACTTATCATAAATTGCCTTGTTTCGTTCATCTGTTCTATCAAGCCCTTGAATTCTGATCATCATCAATCCAATATCTTCTTCTGAGGAAGCTGAACGAATCAGCTCAGAATCAAGTCGCTCTTCAAGATATGCTTCCCAGCCAAAACCTGTTACTGGAGAAAAAAGCCCAGAAGGTTCTGTATTTGAATGAGCAGGCTCAGGATCTACCACTTGGGGCTCTGAAGTAAATACTTCAGTTTGAGGCGCAACAACTTCAGGTTCAGCAACATAGGCTGGTTCGGAAGCTACCACTTGAGGCTCTGAAGTAAATGCTAGAGTGTGAGGAGCAGCAACTTCAGGTTCAGCAACATAGGCTGGCTCAGGAGCTCCCACTTGGGGCTCTGGAATAAATGCCTCAGTTTGATTAGGAGCAACTTCAGGTTCAGCAACATAGGCTGGTTCCGGAGCTCCCACTTGGGGCTCTGAAGTAAATACTTCAGTTTGAGGAGCACCAACTTCAGGTTCAGCAACATAGGCTGGTTCAGGAGCTCCCACTTGGGGCTCTGGAATAAATGCCTCAGTTTGATTAGGAGCAACTTCAGGTTCAGCAACA
>JAGBXW010000075.1 GCA_017629095.1 Treponema sp.
AGGCATCATCATTACCGGTAACTTTGGAGCCTTGGTTTGCCCTTCCCTTGCAAAACTTTTCAAGATAACAAATCCTGTTGCAGTGGGAGTAGCCATGGGAACCTGTAGTCACGTTACTGGTACCACCAAGGCATTGGAAATTGGAGAGGTGGAAGGAGCTATGAGCGGCCTTGCCATTGGTTGTGCTGGAATCGCCACGGTGTTGTGGTGTGCTATCTTACCCTTAAGTTGAGGTTACTGTGAGTTATAATTCTTCTTCATCAAGTGATATTACCACGCTCCAAGAAAATCCCGCCTACTTGCAGGAACAGTTGATTACCTATATTGGCAACAAACGCTCTCTGCTGAATTTTATTGGCAAAGGTATTTCTATTGTTCAAAAGGAATTAGGCAAAGAAAAGCTTTCTATCTTTGATTGTTTTTCTGGCTCAGGTGTAGTGGCACGTTACCTTCGTCAGTTTGCAGACCAGCTTTGGGTAAATGACTTGGAACGATATTCATATATCATCAATAGCTGTTACCAAGCCAACAAGGAAGAGGCAGATACCCAGGAATTACGAAGCTTGCATCAGCACCTTTGCCAGCAACTAGAAAATCAGCCTTTAGAGCCAGGTTTTATCTCAAAATATTACGCCCCGGTAGATGACACCAATATTCAACCTGGGGAACGTTGTTTTTACACCACCCGCAATGCAAAATTTCTTGACACTGCTCGCAAACTCATTGACCAGCAAGTGCCTCCTGACCTGCAAGCTTATTTTCTTGCCCCACTGATTTCTCAAGCATCTATCCATGCCAACACCTCTGGTGTGTTCAAGGGATTTTACAAAAACAAGGAGGGCATTGGCCAATTTGGTGGTACAGCTCGTGACGCCTTACAACGAATTGCAGCCCCCATCACCCTGCCCTATCCCGTGTTCAGCAATTTTTCCTGTTCAGTGGACGTGATGCAAAAGGAAGCTCAAACTGCTGCAGAACAGTTGGATCACCTAGATGTGGCATATCTCGACCCGCCTTACAACCAGCACCCCTACGGATCCAACTATTTTATGTTGAACCTTTTGGCCACAGGACGTGCTCCCGCTGTTGATGACCTGAGTCCTATTTCAGGTATTCCCAAGAATTGGAATCGTTCTCACTACAACAAGGCTCGCTACATCAAGCAGGCACTAGAAAAGCTCATTACCACCATTCCCGCTTCCTTCCTGTTGATTTCCTTTAATTCAGAAGGCTTTATCAAACCTGATGAAATGGAAGCCCTCCTGACAGCCCGAGGTAAAATCCAAAAGATGGAATGCAATTACAACACCTTCAGAGGTGCTCGGAACCTGCACAACAGGAATATTCACGTAACAGAATACTTGTACGTGGTGGACAAGCGATAGCCGACTCGCACTTTCCCAGTCACTTGTTCCGTGGTATACTACATCCGTGAAACGAATTATCATCATTACGGGAGCCAGCTCTGGAATTGGACAGGAATTTGCTCGGCAGATTTTAGATTTTCGTCATGGAGATGAATTGTGGCTGGTGGCCCGAAGAAAAGAGCGGTTGCTGGAACTGAAAACTGAATTGGAAGCTACACTGGAGCAAAAAGCCTCCATCAAAGGGACAAATTCCCTTGTCATTAAGGTGATTCCAGAGGATATTTCTGGAAGACGCGGCTACCATCTTTTTTCCCAGCTTTTTACAGAAGAAGCCCAAAGAGAGAGCTTTGTCATAGATACCTTGGTGAACAACGCAGGCTTTGGCACCTACGGCCCCTTTGAAGAAACCCCAGTGGAACGGGAGCTGGAAATGGTGGAGCTGAACATTACCTCCCTTACAGGAATCTGTGGGGCGGCCTTGCCCTACCTTGCCAGTGGCAGTAGCATTATCAATGTGGCAAGCCTTGCAGCCTACATTCCCTTGGGAAACTTTGCCGTTTACGCCGCCTCAAAATCCTACGTGCGAAATTTTTCCCTAGCCCTTGCTGCCGAGCTGAAGGACAAAGACATTCACGTTCTAGCCCTTTGCCCTGGCTCCGTTTCCACAGAATTTGCCAATGTGGCTTCCAATGGTGCCAGAAAAGAAGTGCTGGGAGGCAAGCCAGTAGACAAGGTTGTTCGCCACGCCCTTATTTGCCAGCAAAAAGGAAAGAAAATCGCCCTGTGGGCCTTTAAGTGGAAGTTCAACGCCTTTATGAGCCGCTTCGTGGGACACTATTTTTTTGCTCGACATACGTATTTGCACGAGAGGCGCCCACATCAGTAAACACGAGAATCATCCCGGGAAGATAAATCCCCAACTCCATCTTTGGGAGCAGGGGAACCAAATTTATCTGGGGGAAACTGGGGAACAGACTTAATTCAGGGTACGGGGAACACAAATGCCATCTCAGGTGTCTGGGGAACCCTACCCCGCCTCGCACTTCGCTAACGCTCACAGTTCGGCTGGGCAGGGAACCTCCCCAGTCACCTAGGTAGCTTTTCTTAGTGTTCCCCGTACCCTAGTTATTTCTCGTAGGGTTCCCCAGTTTCCCAGTATAATTTGCTTGGAGTTCCCCTGCTCCCCACATGGTGCTGGCGGGGCTTCAATCTTGCGGTCTACTGTTTGTGAATTGAATAGATGGGGGCTGGTTCTAGGGGGCTGGATAAAAAAAACTCCCCCGCCACAGATAGAACTGGAACGAGGGAGGTTGCCTCCTGCCTGGGGCCTCGGCTGGGGGCGAGGAGTAAAAACTCCAGCCGCTTTTCCACAGCCGAGGCCAGATTATTGCTACCGCAAGGATTAGAGTCAATTTCCATTCATGGAAATTGACAAAGCCGGAACAACACCCATCTCTATATCGCTGACGATGAAGCTGCCGTAGGCATCGCCGTCGTCGTAGATGAAGCGCGCGTGGCGCTCATCGTCATAGAGGGGCGAACGCAGCCACCACCAGCCACCATAGCCGTCTGTACTACTATGATATGCTCCAGTTGCCTGAGCATAGTCCGTGGTTACGCGAATACGTGTGTTTCCTTCTCCATATTCATTATATTCAACAAAGCCATAGCCAGCTGTGGTGGCTTCCTGCTCACTAAGCAAGAAAATTTTATCTGAGGTGTTAGTACAGACATAAGGATTATCCCCTCCAGTTTCCCCTCTACCAAAGGTACTTTCCTTGCTGTTGTCCACGGTGGTCTCCTCTATCAGATTCTGGGCGGATGTGGTAAAGGCTGTTTGTAGGAAGCCCTTATCTTTATATGTGGAATCATTTTCACTATCACTCTTCACCACATCAAGACCGTTCAACCATGCACGAATAGTGCTGTACTTGTAGTTGTTGGGATAGACAGTAGCATTACCAATTGTTCTGCTGCTGGTATTCACATAGTAAGGAATTCCACCTGTCAGGATTTTTTCTGCTAGGAGCAAAGAGTTTCCAGATTCCACAGGCTGTCCATTTTCATCTGGAACAAGGTAATTTTCAGTCAGCACACGCCATACAATGGGTTCTACCTTGTAGTATTTATCACCTTCCTTAACGTAATTACCATTGCTATCAGAATAATATTTCTCATTGAACAAACCTTCTGGGTGCTGTTCAACCTTGGTAGGGGATACACCTATTGCTTCACTTTGGGGCCATTCGCCAAAAGCTACGTAAGTCCAAGAGTCATCTGTGTGGTTGGGGCTAATATAACTTGTAAGTATTGTTGGAACAGAAGGATCTACAACATCCACAGTAAAGGTAGCAGTTTCTGTATTATCCCCCTCGGTGTAGCTTACGGTAACTTCTTTATCCAAGCCCTTTTCTGAAGTAACAACACCAAAGTCTGTTGTCCAGCCAGTAACTTCGCGAGAGCTTTCATCATCGTAGGTGGCAGTGACTACCATGTCAGTGGGGGCAAACTCCTCGCCCACGCTGTACACTGTCCGTGTAGGTGGGGTGATGGAGATGGAAGTTAATTCTCTTAAATATTTGGCACTTGTTTTCTCACTATCCTTTAAACCTTCTTTGATGGCATAGGCTGTGATAGTATTTTGACTAGGGATATCTATTGGGGAGCTGTAGTCTCGCCACTCGCCATCATCCAATTTGTACTTAATTGTGGCACCTCCGGTAGTTGAAGAAAGACTTACCGTAACTTTTTCACCATAATAGAATTTTGTGCCATTTTCTGGACTAAAGGTAACAGAGGCAACGGTGTCACGATTACGCCATCTTGCTACCAAGGTTACGTCCTTTGTGACGGTGTACTCACCACCTTTGGCTTGGGTTTCGCCGTCATACCAGCCCTCAAAGATATTATCTTCCGTGTCTGGTAAGGCTTTCAACTGTTCCGCAGTCAGTTTAGTTCCACTTTCCACTGTGATAGAAGCGGGAGCCGTCCTGTGTTCTGTCTCAAACTTCACCGTATACTTTGGCACTTCTGGCACGGAGTCGTTCTTACACCCCGCCAAAACCATTACACTTGCCAGCAGAACCAAGCCCACCAGCACCAATTTCTTCATCGTTTTCATTTTTCAAATCCTCCTTAATAAAACATTATGTTCACCCAGCACAAACTGGAAAATAGCCAAACGAAAATGATTTAAACAAAAAAAGACCAGCAGGAAATTTCTCGTGAGAAAAATTCCTTGCTGGTCTTGATGTTCCAGATAAATTTATTGTTGTAGAAAGAGTTTCTTCTATGTGTTGTGTTGTGTTG
>JAGBXW010000076.1 GCA_017629095.1 Treponema sp.
ACTGTATTTTATTATGGGAGCACAATTTGAATCCTTTTTGATTCCCCTGTTGTTGCTGGCTGCCCTGCCTCCTGCATTTGGTGGAGCCTTGGCCTTGACCTGGGTGAGTGGTCATGTGTTTTCCATGAACACGGTAATTGCCTTGGTGGTGCTATTTGGAACTGCAGTGAACAATAGCATCATCCTTTACGAAAGCGTCCTGCAGCAGGGTGGTTTTTCTGTCGGCTCCATTGTGAAGGCTGCAGTGTCCAAGCTAGAAACCATCCTTGTAACAAATCTTACCACCATCTTTGCCTTAGTGCCCTTTGCTCTGGATCCCACAGGTACCAATAGTCAAGCTTCCTTGGCGGTGGCTATCGTTGGGGGACTTGGACTTTCCATGGTGTGTGTGCTGGTGATTATTCCCGTGATCTTTGCTGTTTATGGGGAAATTGCTGGTAGGAGGTGTCATGGCTAGAAATTGGTATCAGCGGCCAGTACTGGTGTTCTTTGTGTTCTTATCCTTCTGTCTCATAATGGCCTTTGCTGCTAGAAATATGGAGCTTGGTCAGTCTTCCAGCAGTTCCTATCACCTGTTTTCCGTGGAATTCGATTATTTTGGCATGGATGCAGAAAGCCTTGAATCCTTGATAGCCCTGCCCTTGGAGGAGGCGGTTATGGGCTTACCTGGGTTAATGGACATGGAGATTCAGTGTCAGTACGGAAAGGTGTCTGGAACCTTTTACTTTTATCCTACAGAAAAGCAAAAAAATGTGTATTTGTGGCTTCGAGACAAGGTGGATACCCTGTATCGTGACTTACCCCAGGGAGTGCAAAAGCCGAGAATCCTTTCTTCCGCCGCCTCTGGAGCAGGAAAGGATAGGGTTTTAAGCATTGCAATTCCGGTGAATCACAGGAGTAGTGGCAATCAAGGGCTGAGAAGCTTTTTGGAAAATCAGCTGAAGCCCCAACTGGAATCGGTGGAAGGGGTTTCCCAAGTGGTGGTAGCTGGCGGTGGTGTTGATGAGATTCTCCTTCAGTTTAATCCTGATAGAATGGCAGCAGGCAATATCAATCCCATGGCCTTGGGGCAGATCATTCAAGAGGCAAATACCGTGGCCCCTGGTACCTGGCTTCAGCAGGGAGGAAAACGGCTTCCCTTGGTGTTTGAAACGCAAATTCAACAACTGGAGCACATTCGTCAGCTGCCTGTTCAAACGGGAAAGGGTGTGGCTCACTTTGAGCACTTTGCCCAGATTTCCCGCCAGCAACGGCCTCCAGAGGAGCTCGTTCGGGTAAATGGAGCAGAATGTCTTTCCCTTGTGGTTCATGCTAGCTATGACGGAAATCTGATGGCAATTTCCAGGGCCTGCAGAAAGATTATTGATGAAGCATTACATGATGATGTGAATCAGGATGATTGGCATCAGGATTTTTCTGGTCTTGCATATCAGCTGCTCTATGATCGAGGGGAGGAGCTATCTCAAATCATGAAAAATATCCTTGTGGCCCTGGCTCAGAGTCTCCTGTTGATTTTGCTTTTGGTGCCAGCTTTTTTTTCCCAGGCACGAATCACTGGATTGGTGCTTTTGTTCCTTCCCACTACGGTGCTGTGGACAGGAGGCCAGCTGAATCTTTTAGGCTTTTCCTTGAATCGCCATACCCTCAGTGGCATTACCATTGCCTTGGGCTTGGTGGCAGATACGGCCTTTGTGGTGGCGGAATTTTGGAATCAGAGTCGGTGGAAAAATGCTGCTGTGGTGGGGGATAGGCAAGATTTTTTTCAGGGGATGGGTTCCCTGCAGCGAAGCATGGTGGCCTCTAGCCTTACTACAATCCTAGTGTTCCTGCCCCTGTATTTTCTTGATTCCTTGGTGCCGGGAATTCGAGAGGTGGCAGTGACTATGGGCTTGATGATACTCAATTCCTTAGTTTTAGGGGGATTTTTTCTTCCAGTGTTTTTGGAAATTGCCACTGATACAGGATATGTGCTCTTTCCCCAGACTGTGAGCCAACCTGTAGAAGTAATTCTCGTAAAAAAAAGTCTCATTCTTTGTGATTTTACCCGAAATCGACAAAAACCTTGTCTTGCAATCCTTTGTTGTCTCAGTGTTTTGCCTATACTTTTAGCCTTGGTGGCGGGAAAAAATCTTACCTTGGAGGAAAATCCTTCTTTTATTACAGCCTCTGTGGAATATCCCACAGATACAGCTGCTTCTGTTATTGACCAAGAGGTGGCTCCCTTCATTCAGGAGGTAAAAAAACTTGAGGGCATTACCTTTGTAACAAGCCGCTCCACCACGGGAGTGTGCCAGTTGGAAATAGGAATTGATTCATCAAGAGTTACTGGAAAAAAGGCTACCCAACAGCTCCTTGATTCCATCCAAAGGCTTTCGTCTCACCTTCATTCTGGTTATCTCCACGTGAATATCCAGCAACATGGAGGCAAACAGGTTCACGAAATTCAAGTGGCGGTGGTGGGTGATGAAAGTCAGCAGTGCAAGGACTATGCTCGCCGTTGTATTGAGGCTTCGGGAAAAAACAGTTCTATTGTGCAAGGTGTACTGAATTTTAAGGAAGCAGAAACGGTGGTGCTTGTTCGTCCTCAGCTCCAGCAACTGGCTCGAATTGGTTTGGAACTTGACCAGGTGGCTCAATCCCTGCGGTGGCTGATTTTTGGCCCTGTGGTGGACAAGTGGATTCAAGCTTCTGGTGAGGAAGATATTCGTGTAGTAGGAAAAACAGCTGAAGCTAACTCAAGTCACCTTGAGGCAGCCCTCGGTAAGAACTTCCTTACAGGTGAATCCAACAGTAAAAAAATGAACCTTTCTCAGCTTGAATCCATGACCATTCCCATTGTGGCCTCTGGTAAGGTGGACTCAGCCGGTGGAGCAGGGGGCTTGCCTCTTTCTGCTCTAGCTCAGGTGGAATTGCAGCCGGGAAGGGGAAAGCTCTACCGATTGAACGGTCGCCCCTGTGCCTATTTTACTCTGCAAGTGGCTGCAGCAAGCACTCAGGATGCAATACAACTGGTGGAAGATTTCTTGGAAGATTTTCCTCTCGAACGGGGGTATAGTTATCACTTTTCTAGACAAGTTCATGAACTTTCTAAGAAGTATCAGATTTTGGCCTTAGCCTTGGTGGCTTCTGTTGTGGGAATATTCCTCTTGCTCTGTGCCCTGCGAGAAAAGCCCTTGGAAGCCTTTCTTGTATCCACCTTAATTCCTTCCTCCCTTGCTCTGCCAGTACTGGTTCTGGCACTTTTAGGGAAGACTTGGGAAAGTGGAGATATTGTGGGCATGGTTTTAGTGGCTGGCTTGGGAGTCAACAACGGAATTTACCTGATTCAGTCTACAAATGAATACATATTCATACAGATTCAAGATAAAATTGCAAGTATTTTTATCACATCCCTTTCCACCATCATTGGAGCAATTCCCTTGTTGCTGTGTGAAAGCGGTTCCTTTGCTGTTTCCCTAGCTTTTTTTATGGTGTGGGGAACGGCTGGTTCATTACTTACAACCCTGCTGGTGTTTCCGGCAGTCATAGATTTTTTTTACAGGAGGAATAGATGAAAGATTCTATCTTCAGTTGGCACAGGATACTAGCCCTTTGTATCCTGTTGATTCAAGTAACCATGGTGGTTCCGGCTCAAGAACTGTATCTTGGCAGGCAGCTGGGAAACAGATACTTGGAACAGTATCTTGATCGGGCTGACATGGAAAGCTCCCAGCAACGTTGGCAAGAGCTGGCAGATCAAGGGATGCTGGTGGCTCTTGCAGCCTGGGAGTCATCCCAAACCTACCTTTTGGAGCAGGATCCCCAGCGGTGGCAGACGGAACGTGACTCCCTAGAAAGGGAGCTGGCGGAGGAACGGGAAGTTCGTCTGGCTCAGTGGCTTTTGGACAAGTATATTCAGTCCCAGTCAAATCCTAAATTCCAACAGCTGGCTACGGAATTGGAGCAGCGTGCCACTCAGTGGCAATTTCAGCAGACAGATGAAGCAGGCTCCCAGGTGGCCACTCGTCAAGTGGATGCTGCTGATAGCCAGGAAGCAAAGGCCCAGTGGCTCAACTCCAACCAGCAGCTGATACAACAATACTTGGATGAAAACGCCCTTTCAACCAGCCTTTTGGTAGGCCAATTGCAGGAGCTGAACCTTGATGAGGCTACTGGTGAAGCACTGGCTCAGCAGGCTGCCTCTAGCTACCAAGCCTATCTTGCAGCAGAATACGACTTGATTCTCCGCTCGGAAACTATGGATTTACTGGGAAACCTCTTGTATGACCGAGAATCCCTTCGAGCAGCCAGTGCTCAGGAATCTGCGGACAACATTGCCCTCACCTTGATTCAGGAGGCAAAGTCTTCTACGGAAATTGCTGTACAGGAGCTTTTTCAGGATTTTCAGGAGGATGTGGCAGAAAATCAGCTGGAAGAAGGTCAGATTCTAGTGGCTGGAGACCAGTGGGCCCAGGAATTCCAGCGTCAGTTGGAGGAAGGACTAGCAGTGTGGGATAAGGTGGAGGTGGAATTCTTGAGCCATCGAAGCCAGTGGGAACAAGAGGCCCTTGAAACTTACGAGGCTGGGGAGGAAGCTTGGCTTGAAGCCTTCCAAAAACTCCAAACTGCCCGTCAAGAATGGGAAAATGAGATTATGGAGGAATTTCAGCGGGGGATGGAGGAATGGAGTCAATCCCAGCTGGAGCAGGAGTTTGAAATCCAGGCTGCTCAGGAAGAACTGGTACTTTCCTTGCAGGAAGAAATCCAGCGGAAGGAGGAGCTGGCGGTAATTACTGCTAATGTGTACAACCAGATGCGGAGTCTCTTGGTTTCTTGCTACAAGGGGGTGGAAAACTGGTACAGCAACTGGGCACAAAAATATAACAAGGTCTATTCCTATTGGAAAACAGAGGATACAGAAGGCTATGATAATCGATTTTCTCAAGGTACTATTGAAGGGTTGAATGAAGTTCTTGACACGTATTCTAGTGATGGAAATGTAATTAATCTAGAGTATTTAAGTTCTTCTAATACAAGGAATAAGATTCAAGTTCAAGTAAATCAGTGGAAGGAAGCCTATCTTGAGCAAATCAAGAATGAAGCTGAACAGAAGATTCTTCAGCTGGAAAGTGAGATTGCAGAAAACGAAGCAATTTTGCAAAACATTGAAAATAAGCAGAATAATGTGGATGCTAATGAATCTTCTATTTCGACTTCATCACATGATGATGCTGAAACAGAAAAGCAAAACATTCAGGAACAAAATCTTGTTCTTGCAACAGAACGAGATGACTTACAAGAGCTTCTAATACAAATAGAGCAACTTGATATTTCTCTGTCTGGAGAAAAAATTGCTTCTCAATTACAGAATAATTCTGGCTTCGAATTGCTGGAGTTTGATTTTGAAGAAGACTTATGGGACAGCAGCACAATTCTTTTAGAACAAAACACTGGCTGGCTTGTGCTAGCGGAAGCAGGCTTTGAAAATCTTACCACTGCCTCAAATAATTTCTTAGAAGCGGTGGATCCCACTTCTTTGGAAGGAAGCACCAGCGACCTTAATGCAGAAATTCAGCGTCTTGAAAATACCTTGTCCTACTGGCAGGATGAACTAGCTGTTGCTCAGGCATTAAAGGAATATGCCATTACCACTAGCTCATCTGCTGAAACAGCTCAAGAAACACAGAAAAAACTCACCGAATCACAACAAGGGTTTCAGCAGGCCAGTGAAAGCTATGAAAACCACCAACAACTTGTTCAAGCAGCCCACCAGTCCATTTATCAATCAATGGAAGCCCTCTCAGAAATCCAACTAGAACTTGATGCAATAGACAATAGGGTAACAGAACTGAACAATCGAATGCTCGCTCTTACTGAGGTAGAAAAAGACCTTGACAGGGAAGTTATGGAAGCCCAGTTTATTCAAGCCTTGGATAATTTGGGAAAGACTTTGCAATCTGATGAATATACTAAATTAGTAGACTCATTTTTTCTTTCAACACTGAATCAGGGCAATTATGTTTATACCAATGCAATAGAAGAATTAGTTCGGTTAATTCCACGGCAATTTACCCACCTTGATGAAGCTGGACTTGAGGCTGAAATTCAATCTTACACCGAGGTGATTGCTGAATTATATGAAATTATCAATGTGCAGAATAAGACACAAGAGGATGCAACAGCACCTGCTTCTGAGCCTTTAGGAGCACCTGCTTCTGAGGAAAATCTAGAGGGAGACAGTCTAACTTCATCATCAGAAGAGCTTGTTAAAACAGAAATAGTAATTTCTGAAAAAAGTCAAGAAATATTGGAGATTTTAGAAATAGGCAGTACAAGGATGGATTTAAAGGAGATTGTTTCCCACCTTGAATCTATTGTTGCGGAATACCAAAATGAATTGCTGTATCGTCAAGAAGCACAGGCCTATCTTACTACAGGCAAAGTTGCAGCTTGGGAAAAACAAGAACTCAGCTCTGCAGAAGAGACTCGTCGTCAATTGATTCAAGAGAGCTTTGCTGATTTTCAAGTTGATGTTCTCAACGAAAAACATAATCAAGGAATACAAGAGCTAAAAGAGATTTTTAAAAATTATAATATTTGGAATCTTGGCTCTTGGGATAGTGCCCTTGGTGTGCTAGAACAGCTCCATAGTGCAGGCTCAAATCTTCACGGCAGTTCTGTCAGTGCCATAGAACAATTGAGTTATCTGCTTGTTCAACATTGGTGTCTACAAAATCAAAAATCTGAAGATAAAGCGATTTCTACAGAATCACTTATTTCTGAAGAAAATGAAATTTCTCAAAATCAAATTCAGCAAGAAATAGCTACATTACAAACCATGGAATCAAGTTTATTGGAGATACAAGAACTGCTTGTTTTCATGAACTCAAATCAATTTTCTTTGTGGGAGGAAGAAAGCAAAAAAATCCTTATTAATCACACCGTAGAACAAATTCTCAGTAAGACGAATTCCCTGGAAAATCTACCAGTAACTGACGGAGGAAATTTTTTCTTGCAACTTGGAGATGAGTATCCTTGGAAGAAGGATTTTTTTCAATTGCCTCAAGAACTGCAGCAGGCTCTTATTGATGGAATTCAAGAAATTGGTGAAATTGAGGTTACCAACAAAAATCTCCATTTAGTTCAGTCTATCTTGAAGACAAAAAAAGCTGATTTGGAAAAAGCCTTATTTTTGGTGAAATTAGAACAATTCAAGAATGCTTATTATCAAGATACTACGTGGTTAGATTTGGCAGCTGTCCTTAAAAATTGTACCCAAATTGATGGTAGTACTATTCTGGCACCTGAAGATTGGGCTGGAGTGCAACAACTGCTCTCTGAAGATGGATTGTATAGTCTGAAATCAACTCAGTTACAGAATTTAGGAGCACAGTGGATTGCCCTGATTACTAATCAAGATACTGTTCCATATAAAATCTTGTCTTCAGATGAAGTCACGCAAAACCAGGAAAATAGTTCTCAGTATTTAGAGTCCATCAGCTCCCTGTTAGATAGTTCATCTTTAGAAAAAGAACTGATACAATTGGGGGAAATCTACCAATTGTTGGAAAGTGACAAACAAGAGATAATGAAAGAAAAGGAGGAATTAGATGATTTAGCAAAACAGATAGAGTCTGAACGGAAAGAAAAGGTTAGCCAGTACCAACTGACCAGTGAGGAGCTCAATGAAGCCCTTGAAGCATATAAGGTTCAAGTTGTAGAAGAAGATGCCTTGTATCAGTCTCTCCTTCAATCTCGTTTGGATCTTCGGATTGCAGAGGAAAAATATCAGTGGGCCACACGAATTTATCTTGAAAGCATAGGAAGTGAGGAATCTCAGGAGGAAATTCAGTATGAGAGCCCCATGCAGCGATATAATCAGATGTTACTGGTAACAAATCGCTACCAAAAAGCGTTGGATATTTTGGTGCAGATGAAAAATTTGCAGCAGTTGCAACATCAAGATTATCTTGCGGAAGTTGAATCCTATGAAGCTGCCTTAGAAAATGTGTACCTTATGGAAGTGATTTTATCTCAGACACTGACAGCTGTGGCAAAACAAGAAGATGCAACTCGTGAAGCAGAATTAAAAGATGACATAAATGCTGCTCAATTGTTTGCTGATTACGATTCACTTTTTTCTTCTATTATTAATGCTGATAAACAAGGTATTCACAGTCCTGCGTTGGAGCTTATTAGAATTAAGCGAAGAGAAGATGGTTCCTATGATATTTCGTTAGGTTATGAAACTAACTACGTAAAAGTAGAAACAAGAAGCTACACCGACTCAGATGGGAACGAAGTTTCTTATGACCTGTACGATTATGTAACTTCAGTTAAACAAGATACTGGGAGTCTCAACAAGGAGGTGTTACAAGCATATTTGTGTAATCCCACTGAAACAATTATTCGTGTAGATGATGACCTTAAGTTTACAGAAGGAGAGGTGGAAGTTCGTCAGTGGCTTGAAAGAATCTATGCCAAAGGTGATGATTATTTGAATCAATTACTTTTAGCTAGTATTCATCTTAAAACCTATGCCACCTCTATCCAGGATGCTCTTGGTGGGCAGGCAGATATTCGTCAGGAAAATTTATTCCAAGCAGACCAACTTCCCAGTTTATCTTCATTTCACGGCATAAACGTTTCATCATCCTATACAAGTGAACGAAAGGATGTTATAGCTGATGCCTATAATTTTATCCTGGCACAGGAAGGTGGGCAAGAAGATCTTGCTGGCTATATTCTCTACCGAGAAACGAACTTGCTCGATAAAAATTCATGGCAGGAACGAGAGTTAAATCTCATTGAATATCTTGCTCTGGATAATGTGACAGATGAACTTTCAGATAAGCGTGAACAAAAGCAAATAGAGGCAGCGGTAGCCTTTTCTTCAGCTGCAGCACTTGCTGTGGCGGCATTTTTTCAGCCTTGGTTGCTCGTAGCTGCAGGAGCAGCAACTGCCGTTGGAATTGCAGCCACTGATGCAGCAATAAGCATTGGGGAGGCTGAAGATGGCGTGTATGATTTAATGCAGGGAAACAAGGAAAATGCTCTTGCGGAAATTACAAGAATAAATGATTTATTAGAGAATTTAGCGGAAGGAAAACAGAATCTTCAGGATCAGTGGGAATTGCTGAATTTCTTGTATTACGGCGATGTATCACAAAACTCCTCTGAACAAATGAAAACAGAGAGTCTTTCATCTCAAGCAATTCTTGGAGTATTGAAGGAGATGCTAGATGAGAGCAGTCTCGTTTCAAATCAAGAATACCAGAATTTACTTTCATCTCAATTCTTGGATGCTTTGCTGGTAACCCTTTCTACTGATGGAAAAGAGGGGGTAACGGTGGTAGCTATTTTGCAAGAGGCATTAGTGCAGTTTCAAGAAGACTTTGGTCAGGCAACCGAAAATCTTACCCAAGTTGCCGTTGATATTCAGGGACAAGCTCAAACAGCCATGACAGGATTTTATCAAGTTCTTGGTCAGAGCATGGAAATCAGCCAGGAGGATAAAGAGCAGCTTGCCTTGCTGGAAGCCCAGTCCATTGACGAAAGCCTTTCTTCCACCCAAAGACAGCTTGCCATGGCTGAGTATGAATCACTGTATCAGTCCCTTCATGCCATGGACAATTCTTTTGTGACGCAATTGGAGAATCTTGCCCTTAGTGCCTATGGAAGTGAGGGGTGGAACAATCTTCTGCATAAAAAAAATATTTACAACAAGATGAAGTCATTGTACAATACAAGAATAGACCTTACTTCTAGTACGGAAGAATACACCGCTTGGCTGCAGAGTCTCATGACACAACAAGCAGGTGCTAGTTGGGCTGACAGTTCTCAGCAGGTTCTGAGTCAGGCTCAGCATCAGTGGCAGCTTGAACTGGAGTTAATTAACCGTCGCCAAAGCCTGTGGGAAGGAGAGGTGATGGCAACGCTAGCAGCGGGAGAAAAGAGCTGGCAGCGGGTGGAAGAAAAACTGAACAAGGAATATAACCTGTGGCGACGAAATTTTCAGCAGGAGTTGGAAGAACGTCAATCTGAGTGGGATGTCAATTATCTTGATTTTCTCCAGAAAAAAGAGGCCTGGATACAGGAAAGCCATCGTCAAGGTGTGGTACAAGGCTTAGGTCAGGAGTTGGTTTCAGACCGTGGGATTGATTCAGGGGCTGAATTAATAACAGCCATCAATCAGGATGAACTGGAAGCACAATTGGCCAATCTTGGCAGGAACATGGAAAGCAGTGTCAGTCAGGAAATGACAGAAGCCATTGTTGAATCTCTTCTTGCCGATTCATACCTAGACCAGCTTATGAACCGAAGCATGGTTATGGCTGGCCTTGGAAGCAATGCTGGAGCTGGAGTCAAAAAGGTTCGCCGTACCACTTTCAGTTTGGAAAGCCATCTTGAAGCCCAGAAACAGGTGGCCAAAACAAGCCAGCTCATGAAGGATGCAGCTGGAAGGCAGGCTACTGATTATGGCCAGAATTTGTTGGAGCGGATTTTAGCCAGCTATATGGAGGGGATTGATAGACAGAACCAGTCTATGGTGGACTGGCAGGAAAGACTGGCTCGAGATGCTGGTTACACTGTGGACGGAAGTATTCGTCGTACCATCGTAGTAGATGCCACCTTGATGAATCCCATCAAGGAGACTCAGTATCTGCCTCTATACCAGCATTTCAGTGTTGTTGCACCAGAACTGCGGAGGTTGGAGGTCACTTCCAGTGAAAATGCCATGTTTCAGCTGGGGCGTGCTCAGGCTGAGCTCACACTGTGGGGACAGAGTATTATTGGAGCAAATGGCTTGCTATCGGAGCATATGGGAGTTGCACCTGAACTTGTGGGTAATCCTGAGCTTGCAGGTTCCAAGAAAGCGGCATTCCAAGATATGGGCAGTGGCCAGATGGGAACCATTTTGGTGGACTATCACTGGAATAGCATCCAAGCACGGAAGGGAATGGAGGAATTGAGTAAGGCAGGTCACGACAAGCGCCTGTTTGACGACCGAGGTTTACCCTTTAGTGCCCCCACCTTGCGGGAAGTAACCGAGGTGGCCATGAGTATGGCAGGCTCAATTCCAGGATATGGGTGGTTGAATTACATCGACGATGCAATCTTTGCAGGCATTGACCTTGGTGGCGGCTATAAAACCGCTGGGGAGATTGGCCGGGAATTAGCCATAAAGGCTGTGGGAGCCGCCATCGGTGCTGGAACAAATTGGGCAGGGAATGCCATTTCTGATATTAAAAACACAGCTGGTAAGATTGCTGCCATGTCAGGATTGAATCTCGCCAGTGGTTCTCTGACCAATGTTGCCACTGTTACCCTCCAGAGCATGAACTTTGATGAAATCGGTACTGGTGATTTTTTCAACGGGGAAATGTTCACCTCCATGATACGTGATAAGAATAGTTGGGCATCTATTGTGGCAGGAGCTGCCAGTGCAGGTGTCTCAATGTATGGAAGTAATTTCTTTGGAGCCATGGGAGCTGAAGCAAATAAATTCTACGGTGGAGCCATGAACTTGGCTACTTCAGTTGCTAGTCAAGCTGCCAGTTATGGAGTTTATGCTGCCTTCCATGGAGGGGACTGGGCTGAGGCCTACAATGCCATGGGTGGAATCAATGTAAATGTGGCAAGT
>JAGBXW010000008.1 GCA_017629095.1 Treponema sp.
AGAACTTTCAATCCAGTTTTCATATAAACCTCCCAGGAAAATCATCTCCACACAAGCTACAAGTTTTGTGTTTATATCTAATATACAAAGATTTAAGATGAAACGACAAGATGGCGCCTCAAACATCATCCCGGGAGACTGAATCCCGAGCCACATCCTGGGGAGCAGGGGAACCAAATTTATCTGGGGGCAGGGAAGCCCTACCCAGCCTTACACTTCGCTTCGCTCAGAGGGCGGCTGTGCAGGGATCTTCCCGGCTCCCCGGTATAATTTTGTAGAGGGTTCCCCTGCTTCCCAGATTATTGCTAGGTGGGGCTTCAATTTCACGGTCTACTGCTCGATAGCTGGTAGATGGGGCTGGTTCTGGGGGCAGAAAAAACTTGTAAAAAAATCCAGTTTTTTCTGGGAAAATGCATTTTTTTGAGAGTTCGAACCTATAATCTATATGTAAAGAAAAAACTTGGAGGAAAGATGGACAGAGAACCACAACGGCAATTCAAAAAATGGGAAGACTTGGACATTACCGATGACTTTATCTTTTCTAGAGTTATGCGGAATAAAAGGCTTTGCCGTACACTGCTGGAAATGATTTTAAAAGTAAAAATTGGTAAGATTAAATTTCTCACGAGCCATCATGCTATTCGAGTTGAACCAAATGCAAAGGGTATCATTATGGATGTGTATTTGAAAGACGAAAATCGTGTCATTAACGTGGAAATGCAGACCACAAACAAGGGAGATTTAGCCCGCAGAGCTCGATATTACCAAGCTGCTGCTGACATTGACACTACACCCAAAGGATCGGAATATAAAGACCTGAAGCAAAACTACGTAGTTTTTATCTGTACATTTGATCCATTCCACCAAGGAAAACCCATCTACAACTTCCAGAACTACTGCATTAATTATGGAGTACCAATCCCCCTAGAGGACGGCACAGAAAAGATTTTTCTAAACACCACCGCCACAGACCTAAACAACCTTGACCTAGATTTACGCTTGTTCTATGATTATATCAAAGATAAAGTTGCACAAACAGCCTTCACCAAGGAGCTGGATGCCACCATTTCTCGAATGAAGCAGGAAAAAGAGGAGCGACACATGTATCTTACTTACACTACCCGCATGATGGAGTCCCGCCGTGATGGTTATGACGAAGGCATCTCTATCGGCTTCCAAGCAGGAATTGAACAAGGCCGTGACCAAGGAGCCTATGAAAAGGCTCTAGAGACAGCACGAGCGATGTACTTGGATAAAGTTCCTGTAGAAACAATTTCTAAGTACACCAATCTTCCCCTCGATGTGATACAACATCTCCACTAACAGACTTTTATCACCAGTAGCAACTTTACCGTTACATAAAAAACACCAGTTTTACCCTATTGAGCAAAACTGGTGGTAATAATGCCATTTACGCTTTACAAATCAATTACTGATGTGCGTAGTTTGTAAAATAATTTTGAATCAAAATAACGGGAGTTCCCTTATCTCCAGAACCAGAAGTCAGGTCTGACAAGGAACCCAACAGGTCTGTCAGCTGACGAGGTGTTGTTCCCTGGGTTTCCATGCGGCCCTTCAAATCCTCATCTTTTTCTTTGATTCGCTTAATCATAGCTTCCTGAAGCTCTTCTCCAGATAAGTCTTTAAATTCGTTGTCAGAAAGATACTTTAACTTCAATTCATTGGGAGTACCTTCCAACCCGTTAGTATAAGCTGGGGAAACAACAGGGTCAGCCAATTCCCAAATCTGTCCCTGAGGATCTTTAAAGGCACCGTCACCATACACCATAACTTCTACGTTTTTGCCATATTTTGCCTTCAGGCGACCTTGCACATCCTCTACTAAGGCTTGGCAGTTACGGGGAAAGAGTTTTACAGAATTTTCAGTTGCCAGATTGGAGCCAAGTAAACCGAATTTTTCATTATATCCAGAGCCATCAACAGGAGCAGTTAAAATTTCATCCAAGCAGAAAACTTTTTTTACTCCAGCCTGCTGCAGAATTTTCTTGTCTCGATTTCGCTTGTGGATAGAAGCAACAATAACATTGTCTGCATATTTCAAAATAGCTTTTGGATCATTTGCTAAAATGATTTCACAGGGACATTCACAAGTTTCCTTGTAAAACTGAATGTAGTCCACTCCAGTAAATTGGTGAATTGTATTGGGGAAAATTTTACGGAATTCATCTGCAGTAAATACATCTGAATAAGGATTAACGCCGGAATCAAAAAGAGCGTCTTCAGAAATCAGGTGATTTCCTACTTCATCTCCAGGATAGGAAAGCTGAATTACCAGCTTTTTACATCCCCGGGAGATTCCTCTCAAAAGCATGGAAAAGCGATTTCGACTCATGATGGGGAAAATCAAACCAACGGTTTCGTCTCCGAATTTGGCAGAAACATCCTTTGCAATTTGGTCAGCAGTTGCATAATTTCCCTGAGAAATACCCACAACAGCCTCAGTAATTGCAATGACATCCTTATCCTGAAGCTGGATATTTGCTTCTTCAATACATTTTCCTACAGAATCCACAACGATAGAAGCCAAGTCATCTCCCATTTTAATGATAGGAGTTCTAATTCCTCTTGAAATTGTTCCGCTATATTTCATTATTCACCTCAAATTCAGCATTAAAATATTTTTAACACTGGTAGTTTAATTTGGAAAGCATTTTTTTTAAGCTTTCTTGTAGAGAGTTTCCTCTTGTATTGTACTACATTTTTTTGGTATAAGTAAAATATATAATTATTATATCAACTATAAGTCTAAATTATATTTTAAGGAAAGAGAGCGAGAGCAAAACCATGATTGAAGATTTGAACCTGCTACGTGTTTTTTACTATGTAGCAAAAACAGGACAAATATCAAAGGCCGCAGAGTTTTTGAATGTTTCTCAGCCTGCAATCAGCCAGCAAATTAAAACCTTGGAAAACCAAGTACGATTCAAACTTTTTTTTCGTTCAAAAAAAGGTGTTAAGCTCACCAACGATGCACAAGAAATTTACAGCTATTGCAAATCTATTTTTGCCTCCGTGGAATCAATCAATCACACCTTGCAAAACATTTCTTCGCTAGACAGTGGAACCCTGAGAATTGGTGCTTCTGATACCATTTGTAAATACTATTTGATTGACAAGCTCAAAGTCTTTGAACAGGCATTTCCTCAAATCCGCTATCGAGTTACCAACTGCATCACTGCAGAATCCTTAGAGCTCCTTAAAAACAATGATGTGGACATTGCCTTTGTTCATTTTCCCGTATCTCACAAACAATTTACCTTTCAGCCCTGCCTTACCTTGGAAGATTTTTTTGTTTGCAGCTACGATTTCGACTGCTCTAAAATTAAGTCCTTGTCAGACCTCACCAAGTATCGAACATTACTTTTGGAAAAATCAAGCCACTCCAGAAAATTTCTTGATGCAACCCTTCTTCGATACAATATCCAGCTACAACCTAAATTTGAGTTGGCCTCTTTGGACTTGCTTATTGAATTTGCAAAAAAAAATATGGGCATTATTTGTGTTTCACGTCAGTACATCAAAAAGGAGCTAGAAAACAAGGAACTTAAAATCATTGATTTAAAAGAAAAGCTAGATACTCGTTCTATTAGCCTCGCCTACGACAAAAATACCATCTCCAAGGCTGCAAAACGATTTATGGAAATGCTCTAGACAGCGGGAGGGAACAATCTCTCCCTCCCCAAAGTATCGGTTACAGGTTTTTTATTTCAGTCTCTGTATCTTTAGAGTCGTTGTTTACCAACATATCCAATACGGTAAAGAACAGAATCACAATCATGGGGCCTAGCAAAAGGCCATTTAGTCCAAATACCTGCACGCCGCCAAGTATGGCAAAGAATATAACCAGTGGATGAACATGAATTCTATCTTTCAGGAACATAGGACGCAGAAAATTATCAAGAAAGCTGACACAAATTCCACAGATAAGGAGGAAGAGAATACCTTTAATAGCTGAATCGGTGATAAAAATCACCACGCCGATGGGAATCCACACAATGGCAGCTCCAAATAATGGAATAAATGAAGCAAACATCAACACGACAGAAAAAAGCAGGGCACCTTTAACACCAAAAATCAACATAATCACAAAGGCCGCCACTCCTTGATATAACGAAACGAGAATGTACCCTGAAAAAAGATGACGGGTAATTTCTGTAAACTTTCTCATGAGGGTTGTCATGTATTTTGGGTCAATGGGAATTGCCTTTCCCAACAAAGAAGCAAGATATCGTCCATCAAGAAAGCAAAAATAAAGGGCAAAAATCACAAAGAGAATCGATAGTACTATATGACCTGTGCCGCTAATGAGACTTGTTCCCACAGAAAATAACTTGGAACTATATTGCTGAATAAAAGCCAAAAGATCGGTTTTTAAATCAAGATGATTCAAATCTATAAAGGTAATCCCCATTTCTTGAATCAAGTTAGCAAGTTTTTTTCCAATTTCAGAATTCATTAAAATATCTGGGTTATTGGAGATAAACTTTTCTACTTCCGTTAGAAAAGCTATCAACTGTTGGCCCAGCATAAAACACAATCCCACAATGGGACCAATAATTAACAAAAAAATCCCTACAGCAAAGCTCCCAGCCAAGCCATGACGTTTAGCCTCATAAAATCTTTTGTTTTTATCTAACCTACACACCAACTTTTTGTGCAGGGGATTAAACAAAACATACAGTAACATCGTCCACAAAATCACCGTAAAAAAGGGAAAGAGCATGCTGACGATGAGGGCAAACATCAGGGCAAAGAGGCCAAAAATAAAAGCTGTCTGTAGGGTTTTCTTGTTATCCATAAAATTATTTCACCTGAGCCTTTGCAGTTTCCCGTCCTTCCACTAACAAAATCAGCTGGGTTCCCTTAGGCAAGGCATAGGGCACCGTCAACAGTCCACCGGGATGAGAGAAGCTCGTCAGTGTGCTGGCACTTCCGTCAGCCTTCACTGCCTGAACCTGCATGTTCAAGGCATAGGGATAGGCTGGCAACTGCACTGTAAAGATGCCATAAGTATTACCATTTACTGGCTTTGTGGGGAAGGCAAATTCTGCTGAAAGATGACTGAAGTTTGGCACATACTCCTTTGATGAAGCCTGAGAAACAATCTTTCCTTCCTTACCAGCAGCTACCTCTTCTTCTGTAGCGGGACGAGCAGTAAAGTCAAAGGCAATTTTTGAACGACTCATTTGAGCCAAAATCTCTTGAACTGTCATGCCAACAAGACTGGGAACACGAGTCTGTTCGTAGCTAGGACCACGGCTTACCACCAGCTCCAATTCCACGGGCTGAGAAATCTGGGTACCGGGAGGAGGATTTTGCCCCAGAATGGTACCAGCCTCTGAATTATCAGCCTTGTACAATGGCTCTCCAATGGTAATGAGGGTTCTGCTACCGGAGAACAAGGTCTGGAGCTTAATGCGCAAATCGTCCAACTTCATCCCGGTATAATCTTCTATTTGATTCACTACAACACCACGGCTTACCACCAAGTTAATGCGTCGACTTGCCTTCACAATGGTTCCAGCAACAGGCTCTTGTTCAAGAATCATTCCCTCGTTACCAGGCACATCGGAATACCGCAACTGAATCTTGGGATACAATTCTCGAACCTGCATTTCCAGCAAGCCTTCTTCCAACTGAAGACCAGTTACATTAGGCACCAGCACTTCCTCAGGCCCCTTTACCGCCACAAAAAACACAATGACAGTCACAGCCATCATCACAAAGATAACAGTGAGACAAATCAAAAATAATGCCTTACTAGAAAGCTGATTTGACTCTCCATTTGACTGCATCGAAAAACCTAAGTTTAGTAATTTTTTCTTAAAATCACCCATACAATCTTCCTATTTATACTTCCTTAGTTGATGGAACAACAACATCCAGCAAAACTGGGGCTTCCATTCATAAAATCCTTCCAGCTCATGGCCTTTTTTGCCTGCCATTGGAGATTCATTACACACAGGATTCCATCTCCCGTCTGCACCAGAATTCCCTGAGCCTTGTCCATTCCCAAAACTGTTCCCGGGGCGGGAGTTTCAGGATATACACTGCGAATGTGGGCTGGAACTTCTTGCTGATATACCTTTGCCTGATGAATTTTCAAGGTAGTGCCCAGAGCACAAGTAAAGGCTCCTGGCCACGGGGTAAAGGCACGAATCTTTGCGTCAATAACGGCAGCTGAATCATTCCAGCAGATGCAGCCTTCTTCTTTTTTCATCATCTGACAGTAGGTAGCTTTGCTTCCGTCCTGAGGAAGTCCCTCAGGCAACGTACCAATTTCCGCTGCCTGCAAAATCACCTCTTCCAGCTGCTTGCCACCGATTTCCGCCGCTTGCAACAACAGGGAATCGGCAGTTTCTGTTCCTGTCAAAGGCAAGGTAACCTGAGAAAGAATATTGCCACTGTCCATTTCCAAGGCAATCTTCTGGACTGTTACTCCAGTTTCTGGCTGCCGATCCAAAATGGCAGCAGGAATGGGAGCGCAACCTCGGTACAAGGGCAACAAGGATGGATGCAGATTGATGCCTCCCATGGGAAAGAGGGACAAGAACTTAGGTCCAAAAATCTTTCCATAGGCAAAGCACACCAAAAGGTCAGGCTGCAATTCCGCCACTGCATCACGGGCTGTAGCATCAAGCTTTTCTGGAGTGAGCACGGGAATACTTCTTCCCAACTCAGCTTCTAGCTTTTGGGCAGCTTGAGCCACAGGAGTGGGAATCAAAGCCTTGCTGCGGCCTTGGGCTGAAGGAGGATTAGTCAGCACACCAATAATAGTAAAGCCCTTCCCCTGAGTCTCTGCCTTTCCTAAATGCATCAAAGGGATAGCTGCTGCTTCTGGACTTCCAGCATACAGAATTCGTAGCACCTAGGCACCTGCCTTCTTTGCTTTTTTTGCAGCGATTTTTGCTGCCTTTGCAGCCTTGGCTGCTTCTTTTTCAGCCTTACGAGCAGCCTTTTTTTCAAACTGCTGGATTGTTTTCTGACGAAAATCCTGGTCCCCTCGGTCAATATACAGAACACCTTCCAGATGGTCATATTCATGCTGAATCACCCGAGCCAAAAAACCGCTTGCTTCCAAGATAAAGGAACGTCCCCGCTCGTTTAATGCCTGAATAGTAATCTTTGCAGGACGACTAATTTTTTCGTATACGTTGGGAATGCTCAAACAGCCTTCCTCGTAGTCACACATTTCCTGAGAAGTTGCCACAATCTGAGGATTGATAAACACACGGCGCACCTCATCATCAGCTAAAACCACGAAGAATCGCTTTAAGATTCCCACCTGAGGTGCAGCCAAACCAACACCGTTGCTTTCAATCATAGTATCAAACATTGCGTCCAAAGTTGCACGCAATTCATCATTAATTTCTTCTACTGGCAGGGACTTTTGTCTCAGTAAGTCCTCTCCAAGGTGTAAAATTTCCATGAGTAATATGGTATAAAAACAGTGGCCTAAAGTCAAGGATAGAGGGAAAATAGAAAGAGTTCCCCAAGGCTCCCAACCCATTTACACTTGACAAATTCTTGATTTCTGTTATTCTGTTTATGACAAAATATTTATTTTTGTCATATTTCAAAAAGAACAACCATTTTACGGAGGATTCTATTCATTATGTCTAAGAAATATGCTTTTTTATTTCCTGGTCAGGGAGCTCAAACCCCTGGCATGATTAAGGATGTTTGTGAGGCTTATCCAGAAGCTCGTGCTTGCTTGGATTCTATTTCTCAAATTGCAGGAGAAGATATTACAAAGCTTTTGTGGGAAACAGAGGCAGCTGTGCTTTCTCGCAGTGACCGCAGCCAGCTTGCCATTACCTCAGCTTCCTTGGCAGTAGCCGCTGCCCTCAAGGCAAAGGGAATTGAGCCTGCTGTTTGTGCAGGTTTTAGCTTGGGAGAATTCCCTGCCATGTGCTTGAGTGGTGTCCTTTCCTTTGAAGATACCATCAAGATCGTAAAGCTCCGTGGTGAAATCATGCAGAAGGTATGCGACGACATTGCAGCTCGCAGTGCAGGAAATCCCCCTGGAATGGCCGCTGTTATGGGATTGGCTCCCGACCAAGTAAAGGCAATTGCAAAAGAAGCTGGTGAAGCTTATGCTGCCAACATGAACAGCGTAAAACAGACTGTTGTTTCTGGTACTGCAGAAGCCTTGACTAAGCTGGAAGAACTGGGAAAGGCTGCTGGAGCCCGCCGTGTAATGCGTCTTGCAGTTGCAGGTCCCTATCATAGCCCCTTGATGCAGGCTGCTGCTGATGAGCTAGAAAAGGTCATTGCTGACGTGCAGTTTAATGATCCCAAGACCATCTTCTTGTCCAATGTTACTGGAAAGGCCGTTACCAACGGGGAAGAAATCAAGAAGAATGTTATCCTTCACCTGACCAATCCCGTATTGTGGACTGACGAAGAAGCCGTTTTGGGCAAGCTGATTCAGGATGGGCAGGCAGCTGGAGAAGAATGGGCTATTCTTGAACCAGGACCAGGAAAGGTATTGTGTGGCTTGTGGAAGGATACAGAGGGTGCCTCTTTAGTTTCTCCCCAGCCTGTTAACACAGCTGATAATATTGCAAATCTATAATTTAGGAGGGAATTATGTTGTTGCAGGGAAAAAAAGCTTTGATTACAGGTTCCTCCCGAGGAATCGGAAAGGAAATCGCCCGTCGTTTTTTGGAAGAAGGTGCTGAAATTTGGGGTTTGTGTTCCAAGCCCTCTGCAACTCGTGATGAGTTACAGGCTCTGGCACAAGAAAAGGGCTCACGATACCATGAAGTGTACGTGGACATTGCCGATACAGCTCTTTTGTCCGAAACCATCAAAGCAGTACTGGCATCCTCAGGAGGCTTTGACGTTCTGGTAAACAATGCTGGAATCACCCGTGACGGTCTTTCCTTCCGTATGTCTTTGGAAGATTGGAATAGCGTTATTGCTGTTAACCTGACAGGAACCTTTGTCATAAGCCAGATTATCTCTGCCGACATGATTCGCAAGAGAAAGGGTTCCATCATCAACATGACAAGTATCGTTGGCTTGCATGGACAAAGTGGACAGGTAAACTATGCCGCCAGCAAGGCAGGTCTCATTGGTTATACAAAGAGCCTTGCTAAGGAGTGTGGCGGACGTGGTGTTCGTGTAAATGCTATTGCCCCTGGCTTTATTGAAACAGAAATGACACAGGTAGTAAGTGAAGAAGCTCGCAAGGCTTGGCTTGATTCAGTGCCAATGAAGCGCATTGGTTCTGTAAAAGATGTTGCTGATGCTACTGTGTTCCTTGCTTCCGATATGTCTACCTACATTACTGCCCAAGTTTTGGGTGTTGATGGCGGAATGGGAGCATAAATCAAAACAAACCCCTGCCGATTCATATTTTGGCGGGGGTTATTTATTATTCACTTATTAGGAGAACGAAAATGAGAAGAGTAGTAGTTACAGGTTTAGGAGCAGTTACTCCACTGGGAAATAACGTGGAAGAAACTTGGGAAGGAATCAAGGCCGGAAGAAGCGGTCTTGGAAACATCACCCTTTTTGATACATCTAATACTAATATCAAGGTTGCTGCTGAAGTAAAAAACTGGGATACTACAGAGTTTGTAGACAAAAAAGATGCCCGCAAGATGGCTCGTTTTACCCAGTTTGCCGTAGTGGCTGCTGGACAGGCTTTAAAGGATGCAGGTCTTTTGGAAGAAGGTGCCTTGGAGCCAAGCAACACTGGAGTATTCGTAGGAAACGGTATTGGTGGATTCGAGGTTTTTGAAGAGTCTTGCGGAAAGTATTTTAGTTCCGAAGGAAAGCGTGTTCCACCTCTTACCATTCCCATGCTGATTCCCAACGAGGCAGCTGGAAACATTTGTATGCGTTATGGAATCAAGGGACCAGCTCCTACTATTGCCACAGCTTGTGCTTCTGGTTCCGATGCCTTGGGATTGGCCTTGGACAGTGTTCGCAGTGGTCGTGTTGATGTTTGTGTTGCTGGTGGAACCGAAGCTACCATCACAGGATTTGGAATTGCTTCCTTTGCAATCCTCCAGACTCTGGCCAGTTCTTTCAATGATTGCCCCCAGAAGGCAAGCCGCCCCTTTGACAAGGCTCGTGAAGGCTTTGTAATGGGAGAAGGTTCTGCTATGCTGATTTTAGAAGAATATGAGCATGCAAAGAAGCGTGGTGCAAAGATTTACGCTGAGTTTGCTGGTTACGGTGCATCTTCTGACGCCTACCACATCACTAGCCCCGATCCTTCTGGAGACGGTGGAGCTGCTGCCATGGTGGCTGCTTTGAAGGATGCTGGTGTTAAGCCCGAAGATGTTCAGTATTACAATGCCCACGGAACCTCTACTCCTATCAACGACCCTGCAGAAAGCTCCATGCTGAAGAAAGCCTTTGGCGACCACGCTTATAAAATGAAGGTTTCTTCCACCAAGAGTATGACTGGTCACTGTCTCGGTGCTGCTGGTGCTGTAGAAGCATTGATTTGTATCAAGGCCATTAACGATGGTTTCTACCCTCCCACAATCAACCTGGAAAATCAGGACATTGAAGGAGGTTGTGACTTGGATTACGTTCCCAACAAGGGCGTAGAAGGTGAAATCAATTGTGCCGCATCTGGTTCTTTGGGCTTTGGTGGACACAATGGTGTTGTTATCTTTAAGAAAATCAAGGACTAACCATGAGTGTAACAAAGGATATTGAAGCATTACTGCCTCATCGCAAGCCCTTTCTCTTTGTAGATGAAATTGTTAGCGCTGACGAAAAGGGTAGCGTTTCCACCAGAACCTTTACTGAAGAAGATTTCTTCTTTCAGGGCCATTTTCCCCAGTACCCTGTAGTACCTGGAGTAATTTTGGTGGAGACCATGGCCCAAGCTGGTGGTGCCGCATTGAGCTTTCAGAAGGTATTTGCCGATGATGCATTGTTCTTCTTGGCCACTGTAGACAAGGTAAAATTCCGCCACCAAGTTCGCCCCGGCGACACCGTCCGTTTGGAAATCACCAATATGCGTGTTTCCCCCAAGATGGTAAAACAAAGTGGCAAGGCCTACGTTGGCGAAAACCTCGCCGCCGAAGCCGAGTGGATGTGTTTAGTTGGCTCCGCTAACTAAACGCAGCCACAGTTTTGCGTAGCAAAACTAACAGTTGTGGCGAAAGCCACAAACAAGATGTGTTTAGTTGGCTCTGCAAACTAAACTATCTTTCAAGTTAAGCTACCAGTCTCCCTGGTAGCTTAATTTTTTTAAGAACTAGCTTTCGACCCAGCAGTATAGCCCATGAACGAAAGAGTTGCGGCAACAGGGAGGTCCCCTCAGCAGCCGAACTGTGAGCGTAGCGAAGTGCGAGGCTGATTAGGGTTTCTCTGTTGCCACTTTCACTTTTAGTCCTACCATGCTATACTGCATCCCATGTTTGAAGTTCGTGTAGAAGCCGATTTTGCGGCAGCCCATTTTTTGCAGGATTATCACGGGAAGTGTGAAAACCTCCATGGTCATAATTATCGAGTCTTTGCCCACGTGCGGGGAACTGAATTAGACCCAGGTGGCATGCTTTTTGACTTTACTATTCTCAAGCGAAATCTGAGAGCCATTTGTGGCCGTTTGGATCATAGTCATTTGAACGAATTGGTGGATGAACAGGGAAATTCGGTTTTTAATCAAAACCCCAGTGCTGAACGAATCGCTCAGTGGATTTTTTCCCAACTGCAGATCGCCATTGATGCAGAAGGTGGCTTACCACCAGGAAACAAGCTCTATGCCGTGGATGTGTTTGAAACAGACACTAGCAGAGCTCGTTACATTGCAGACTAAGCCAACTGATTAAGGAAAATCTAAGTCACCGATTCTCCCTCAAATACCAATATCCAATTGGATGTGACTCTGAGGCTCACAAAAGAACTTGAGTTCCCCCTAAAATTGCTAGATTAGAAATTTCAAAAATACTAGTCCCTTCTTCTGGAAATTCTAGTCGTTCTTCTACATGTTAACGACTAGAATTCTTTAAATAATAATCTTTTCCCCCAGGAAAACCAAATGTTTCTCACTGTGAAACTAAAGTTTCTCACTGGAAAACCAAATGTTTCTCACCGTGAAACTAAAGTTTCTCACTGGAAAACCAAATGTTTCTCACCGTGAAACTAAAGTTTCACTAAAAAAACACATGAAACTTTTTTAACTCAATGAAAAAGCCCCATCTCGGAAGACTTCCCCCCCCCTAACCTCACCCCAAAACTCTATCTCGAAAAACTTTTACAAAAAACTCCTTCGTTCCCTGCAAAAAACGCATTTTTTTTCAACTCCAAGCATATAATATATATGTAAAAAAAAACTTGGAGGAAAAAATGCTCACAGAAGAAGAATTACAAAAAAAATGGGAAAG
>JAGBXW010000077.1 GCA_017629095.1 Treponema sp.
CTTGACCATGGCTTGGTCCATTGGAACCATCATCAAGTCTCCTCGTGCCGACGGTGGTCTTGGTTTAGGTATCTATCTGTCACAGCTGGTAAGTGAAGGCGGATTCCCCATTCAGTTGTTGCCCTGTATTCTCTTTGTACTGTCTGCTATCATTTCCTTTGCAACTGGAACCAGCTGGGGAACCTTTGGAATTATGATTCCTATTGGAATGCCTATTGTAACAGGTTTGGCAACAGGTTTGGGAATGGATCCTGCAGGACTTGTTAATGCTGCAATGATTTCTATGGCAGCAGTTATTGGTGGTGCCGTTTTTGGAGACCATGCTTCTCCCATTTCCGATACCACAATCCTGTCTTCCACTGGTGCTAGTTGCCCCCACTTGGAGCACGTTGCCACACAGATTCCCTATGCCCTCTTTGTGGCAGTTTGTACCTTCATTGGATTTGTGGTAGGAGGATTTGTATTGAACCCAATCGCAGCTTGGGCAGCAGCCATGGTTGTGTTTGTATTGGGAATCATCTTCCTTCCTAAAATCATGAAAACACGCTAAAAAAGAGGCCGCCTGTCTTGAGGAAACTCAAGGCAAGCGGCCTTTTCATTTTAAAACCAAGTCTAGGATTCGGCAAAGCTCCTGGAAATACCGGCAATCCTTTCCAGAATCACCGGCTTCTTCCTGGGTGCATAGTGGAGGCACAGGTCACGCAGTTCCAGCAGCTGGGCAGAAAGAGCCTCGATCCGTGCCATGGGCAACAGCTTCTCATCGTAGCAGATGAGCACACTGCCAGTCCGCAGGTTGTGCTGAATCTCCTGAACTGCCGGATGCCACTCCACCGCCTGCCGCAAAGCCCAGGCAATCTCCGCGTCCCGGAAAATTTCTCCCCGCAAGCGGATCCGCCCGGAGAAAAAGCTGGTTACATTCATGGCTGCCCCTCCAGCCGCACCATGGGCCTCATGGATGCCATGCTGATGGCTACAGTGGAGCTGTTGTGGAGCATGGCAGCTACGGTGGCAGGAACAATTCCTGCAAGCCCTCCTGCCATCAGCAGGGAATTGATGGCTACAATCAAGGTGTTGTTGCGTCCAATCCGCTGCTCAAGATGATGCCCGATGCGACGCAGCTGGGGCAGGGCATGGAGTCCGTTGTCCGGCAGCATGATGTCCGCCGTCTCCCCCGCCACCGAGGATGCCCTGCCCATGGCAATTCCCACGCTGGCCTCCGCCAAGGCTGGTGCATCATTGATGCCGTCTCCAATCATGGCCACAACGTGTCCCTTCTGCCGAAGGGTGCGGATGTAGTCCACCTTGGTGTCCGGCAGGGCTTGAGCCACAAAGGAGGTGATGCCCGCCTGACCTGCAATGGCCCTGGCTGTCCGCTCGCCGTCTCCCGTAAGCATCACCACCTCCTGCACACCCATGGCCTTCAGCTCCCTTATAGCATCCACCGCCTCCTGACGGATGGTGTCGTGGATGGCGATGACGGCGGCCAACTCATCTCCCTCGGAAAAATACAGCAGCGAGTCTCCCCGCTCCGCCGCCTGGACTACCGCCGCCTTCATCCGCTTGGGCCGTGGAATCCCCTCGTCCTCAAAGATGAAGTGCTCGCTGCCAATCCGCAGCTTCACGCCGTCCAGCGTGGAGGCAATTCCATGGGCCACCACGTATTCCACCTGGCTATGCTCCTCCCGATGGTCTATGCCACGGTCGGCGGCCTCCTGAACCACGGCACGGGCCAGGGAGTGGGGATAGTGCTCCTCCAGACAGGCGGCCAGCTTCAGCACCTCCGCTTCCTTGCGTCCACCAAAGGGAATGACGGCGGCCACCTTGGGCTGGGATTCCGTCAGGGTACCCGTCTTGTCAAAGACAAAGACATCGGCCCGACGCAACTCCTCCAAATACTTGCCGCCCTTCACGATAATGCCCTGGCGTGCACAATCACGCATGGCCGCCAGCACGCAGATGGGAGCGGAAAGCCTGATGGCGCAGGAATAGTCCACCAGCAGGGTGGACATGGCCTTGGTGATGTCCCTGGTGATGAAATAGGTGGCGGCGGTCAACAGGAAATTGTACCGCACCAAGGAATCAGCCACCCGCTCAGCCCGCACCTGGGCCGTTGCCTTCAAGGACTGGGAGTCGTCAATCATGGCAACAATGCGGCTGGCCCTAGTCTCCTGACCTGCGGCAGTCACCTCTAGCTGCAGCTCCCCCTCCTCCACCAGGGTGGAGGCGTAGAGGGCATCTCCGGCCATCTTCCGCACCGGCAGGCTCTCCCCCGTCATGGAGGATTGATTTATCATCCCCTCGCCAGCAATCACCCTGCCGTCAGCAGGAACCACCGAACCGCACCGCAGCACCACCACATCCCCTGGCTGCAGCAGCCGGGAAACGATGGACAGCTCCTCACCATCCCGCAGCACCTGCACTGTATCCTCCAGCGACAGGATGGAATGAGCCAGGGTGTCGTAGGACTTGCGGCGGGTAAACTCCTCCAGCCGATCCCCCATGTTCAAAAGGAAGGCAATGGAGGTGGCGGTGGAGACATTTCCGGTGAAGTATGCGATGAGGAAGGCCGCCGCATCCAGCGTGTCTGCACAGAAGGGTTTGCCACTGAGCACAGACAGCAGCCCCTGCTTGATTCTGGGCAGGATGGCACGGAACGACATAATTTTTCTGACTGACAGGGGAAGGAATCTTCCCACAGCGAAACGGAACGCCAAGGAAGCCAGCAGGGAGACAAGACTTTCCTGCTGGGGAATCACCACAACATTTGCCAGCAGCTCCTGGTTCTCAAGGTACCGCTGGTCAAGCACTTTTATATAGGAAAGAACCTGCATTTCCTGGATTCCCTGATAGTGAATCAGAATGCTGCCAGAAATGCCGTTTATCTGGATGGAGGAGATGCCCTCCTGCATGGAAACCAGCGTCTGCACAAGGGCTGCCTGACGCTGGGACAAAGAATGCCGGTCATATCTCAGCCGAATACGTCCCGGCAACCGATGTACAACACGAACGTTCATTATGCCTGAGCAACCTCAGCTGCAGCCTTGTTATGGCGGGCCTCTGCGATAATGTCCTGAGCATCCTCCTTCACCGTCTCCATGAATGCGGCAGCCTCATCCTTCAGCTGGAGACCAGCCCCCACCACCTTGGAGCACGCCTTTTTGAAAGCGGCAGAACGGACGACTGACACAGCCACAGCACCAACAGCGACACCTAGCACAAAGGCTCCTAAACGATTCATTCCCATACTATCCTCCTTGTCTACAACATCCCACCCTACTTCGGGAGTGCAGCACTGTAAAATTAGCCTATGCTAACTAGTATAGCGAAAAAAAAACTTTTAAGTCAAGATAAAATTATCGTAATAAACCACTCTTCAATCAAAAAAAACGGGGTCCCTACATTACAAAGACCCCGCCCCATTCCAGCTGTTCGCCTTTGAAAAGCTACTCCTCCAGCTTGAATTTCTCCAGGATGCCATCCATCACATTCACGAAATCCCTGGCATTGATAACCTCGTCGGAGACGGTCTGGGCGGCCCGCCAATCTCCCGTATACCATTTTCCATTTCCGCCATGCTGTTTGCCACAGTGGTGGCGATGAAGTCCAAATTGGAGGGGGATTTGTATTGAACCCAATCGCAGCTTGGGCAGCAGCTCTGGTGGTGTTTGTATTGGGAATCATCTTCCTTCCCAAGATAATAAAATCACGCTAAATTAATCAGATAGAATCTTTTTATTTTGTCATAAAAAAATAAAAAACAGGGCACCGAAAGTAATTTTCGATGCCCTGTCTCTTTTTAAGCCCTTTACACAAAGACAATATTGCTACAATATTTTAGTACAGTTTAAACTTATTCAAGATTTCTTCCATAACGCCAACTGAATCCCGAGCACGAATCACCTCATCAGATACAGTCTGAGCAGCACGTCCGATCTCCCGTATGCCGTTATCCATCTCCGCCATACTATTGGCAACAGTAGAAGCAATAAAGTCCAAATTCGTAGATGAATTTTCCAGCCGAACAATGTTTTCTGCCATTTTCTTTGAAGTTACTTGAACCTGCATACTGGAATCATTAATTTCACGCAAAGAAGTAAGAACCTGCTTAGAAGAAGTTTGCTGTTCCATCATGGCATTGTCAATTTCTTCTACAAGTCGTTCCGTACTTGAAACCTTATTACTAATTTGTCCAAATTCCTGAACAGAGATTTCAGAAGTATGAACAACTTCTTGAATAATATTGCTAATATTGCTCAATTCCTGCTTGATAGCCTTTGACTGAGCAGCTGAATTTTCAGCTAATTTACGAATTTCATCAGCAACTACAGAAAATCCCTTTCCAGCTTCACCAGCGTGGGCAGCCTCAATAGCAGCGTTCATGGCCAACAGGTTGGTTTGGCTTGCAATCTGAGAAATGACATTATTTGCTTCAGCCAAGTGCTGGGATTGCTCCGCCATATTATTGATTTGACGAGCCACATCATCCTGTCGTTGCCTTCCACTTTCCGTAATTCCAATAAGTTGCTGGAATTCCTCAGCCATTCTATTCACAGAATTTGATACAGCAGTAATATTTCCTACCATTTGCTCAATAGCAGCTGAAGATTCTACAATTCCAGCAGATTGATTTCCAATCAGATTATCTAAGTTTTGGACTCCTGTTACGCTGTCCTGTAAAATCACCTGCACCTCTTGTAAGGCTTGATTCTGCTTGATGACCTGCTGGTTTACATTAGAAATGTTTGCAGAAATCTGTTGGGTGGAACTTGCAGCTTCCTCTGCGGAACAAGCAAGATTTTCTGTAATATCGGTGATTGCTTTGCTAGACATTTTTACGTCCTGCATAATGTTCTGCTGTGTTTGGATAAAGCCGTTTACTTCATTACACATTGTACCAATTTCATCTTCTCGGTTTACTGTAATTCTGTAAGTAAGATCCGCCAATCCACTACCACCATTCAATGTTTCAAAAGCAGAAATTGAGGAGTTAATGGGCTTAAGAATAAGATGGGATACTATCAAAATAATGACTATCGCAACAAAAACAAACAAAATAACCGTTTGTATGATTGATGTCATCAGAATAGAAGTATATGCCCTCTTGACTGCGGCAAAGTCTTTAACAATAGCAATAGAAACATCCACCACGTCCTCAAAAAGATTATGATCCACCCCTTCACCATCTTCTGGCACTCCAATATTATGATAGAAGGTCAGCAGATTCAGGCCGTCTACAGCAACTAAACCTGTGTAATTACCACTTCCTTCATAGAGTTCTGTAGCGATATGAGACTCCATGCGTCGTACACTGGAACTTCCATTGTTAATATTTAATGTTGTACCAAGCCGAACATCATCAAGATACACACTGATATAGGTGTCGGGAATACGAAGTGAATTTAACAGAAATTCTTTGGAAGTTATGGAGGATTCTCCCAAAATAACAAAGGGTACATCTCCCCATACCATTTTTGTGGCACAAGCATTTACAATCTTGTCATTCCCCACCGAAACAAGAGAAGTGGTTCTCCCAGCAGCAGCCTCACGCACCGCTTTTTTTTCTGATTCTGTATCAAAGGCATCATCATAGGCAGAAGCAATCAATTTGCCATCTTCCCTGAACAAGGCAAGGTTGGACATATCGTTGTTTTCCGCATGACGCCGTAGCCACTGGCGAGTTTCCTCTAATGACAAAGAGAATCTATTTCCAGAGCCAATATCATCCACAAGAAACAACAACCCCTCACGGAGTGCTTCCTTTTCTTCGTTTACCTCATAAATAAAGTAATCACTAGCTACATGTAGTTCCTCAAGCTCCAAGTCAATCATCTCATTCTTAACACTGTTATACAAGGAAACAAATAAAATTCCCAAACCAACAGCAGTAACAATAATGACTGGTAAGATTATTCTGAAAATAAGCTTGTTTCTCGTTTTCATTTAACTCCCTCTTTTATCCCTTATAATAAAACTGTACAGTTTTAAAATGGAGATATTTTCCTTTTTTTATTGTATCACAAAGGGGGAAAATTGAACATCACTAAAATACTATTTTTAAGCATAAAATAATTTTTTAACTAAAGATTTAAGAAAACGAGGGAATGCACTAGAAACTGGACAAAACTAGTAAAACAAGATGCACAATACGTTCAGTCACCAGAACATTCCCTCGTAATTATTGCAATAAATTAGGACAATTTAAATCTATTAACCAAATCTTGGAGTCCGTGAACAGAATCACGAGCTTTAATTACTTGGTCAGAAACAATCTGGCTTGTAATACTGATTTCATTAATACCAGTAGTCATTTCTGCCATACTATTACCAACGCTAGTAGCTACAATTTCAACATTTCTAGCAGAATCTTGCAATCCATTAATGTCATGGGCCATTTGTTTAGATGTTTGCTGAACCTGCATTGTTGCATCGTTAATCTCGTGCAAGGCAAGAAGAACCTGTTTAGATGCTTCATGCTGCTCGGTCATTGCATTATCAATTTCTCTAACCAAATGGTCTGTACTACCAACCTTACCTGTAATTCTTGAGAATTCCTGTACAGAAACTTCAGAAGTCTCTACAACATCATGAATAATATTAGTAATATTACCCAATTCCATCTTAATATTCTTAGACTGAGTTGCGGAGTTTTCTGCCAGTTTGCGGATTTCATCAGCAACAACGGAGAATCCTTTTCCGGCTTCACCAGCATGGGCGGCCTCAATAGCAGCGTTCATGGCCAACAAGTTTGTCTGACTTGCAATCTGAGAAATAACGTTGTTAGCTTCTGCCAAGTGCCGTGACTGTTCTGCCATATAATTAACCTGCTTAGCCACTTCATTCTGATGCTGACGAGCATTTTCAGTAATCTCAATCAACTCTTGATATTCCTTGGCCATTCTGTTGACAGAATTAGATACAGAAGTAATATTTCCCACCATTTGCTCAATAGCACTGGAAGATTCAACAATACCAGATGATTGGCTATCAATAAGAGTATCAAGATTCTTAATTCCTGCTACACTATGGTTCAATAAGTCTTGCATATTTTGTAATGCACCGTTAGCCTTACCTACAAGGTTGCTGACACTGTTGATATTAGAAGAAATTTCATGGGTGGCACTGGCAGATTCAGCTGCAGTACTAGCTAAGGTATCACCAATCTCTCTTATTACATCTGTGGCACCCTTTACATCAATCATCATAGATTGCTGCTGGCCAATAAAGGTATTTACCTCATGGGTCATTACGGTAATTTCGTCATGATGTTCGTTTATGATACGATAGGTCAAATCAGAAACATCACCTTCTTCACCGTTCAAGTTTTCAAAAGCATGAATGGTAGACTTGATGGGTTTTACGATGAGATAATGCAAGGTAAAAATCAAGAAAACTGACATAAGAGCAATGAGAATTGTTGTAGTGATAACAACCAAGGAAATAATATTTATATATACTTCCTTAACATAAGTGAAGACCTCTACAACTGCAATCATCACCTCTTCAGTAAAGTCTGGGCTGTTGAGACGAGTATACATTGCCAAATAGTCAATATTATCTACTGTTGTGTGACCAATATAAATGCCATTTTTCTTATAAACAGTATTAAGAATCTTTTGATCCTTTAGTCGAACATCACCGTGAGCATCAATGGTAGAAGCAATACGTTTATCCCCAATAAAAATACTTACTTCAGTATGGGGAACCTTAACTGCAGATCGGAGGAACTCGGCAGTAGACAAGTCCAACTGAATCAACAAGATAAGATTACCGCGAGGACCACCATCTACAATACCAGCAGCTGACATGAAGAATTTATCTCCGCTGGGAGTAGCCAATGCAACGGCCTTTCCCTGTTTTGCCTGAGAAATTACATTCCGCACACCTGGAGCAGAAAAATCACTTGAACCAACGCTTACTAAAAGCTGTCCCTGTAAATCGAAAATCGCTGCATTACTGAGATTGCTCACCTCACAAAGGGAACGCAAATAATCACGAGCAGAAACATCAGTAGCAAAATCTCGAGAAGTAGTATCAGAATCAGACATAAGATATTCAATTTGACCTAAAAGATCTTCTTTTTGTACTTCAATTGCTTCTGGGATATAAGGGATACTCTCTGTTAAAGTAGTGGACTGCATATCCATCATCTGAGTCTTGATTTCACCGTAAAGGATTAATCCTAATGCAACAATACCAACAATGGCAATGACTCCAACAGCAAGCAAAATCTTCAAGATAAGAGGTCTGTACTTTTCCATATGGCTCTCCTTTCAATTAAATTTTTTACCCGCTCCCACCTTTTTTTGAGAAAACATAAAGATCCTAGGGGGGGGGGGGATAAAAGAATTGGTTAAATACATTATAAACGGATGATTCTCAGATTGCAACTTTTTTTTTCAAAAAATTTACACATTATTTTTATTTTTTTTAGATTTTGTTTTTTTCTAGAAGAATTTGATGTTTACCGATAAACCAACAGAATGAATTCATTTTACTTAAATTAAACTTCAAATTCATTCTGTTGATTTTTTTTAATTTTCGGCTAAGAGAATGAGACTGTCCCCCTGACGTAAAAGCACTGGAGAAGATTTTGGGGGATTTAAAACAATATCGAACTCACCATCATCGTGGCATTTCTTGTACCCTACCACAATTTCTCCATACTGGGTCGCAGCAGCTCCAATGGTATAAAAATCAACAGGTTCACCAAGTTTTACGTAACGCCCTGCATCCTTCATATACAATTCAGAACCATCATCTGACAATAAGTCATCCAATATACCAAATTGTTCCCGAGCCTGAGAAATTTGAGTCATCATCAAGGCGGTGATGTTGCTACTTACTACAAAGTCTGTAACTTTGGTAACTTGAGCAAGCTCTTGGTTTTCCACACTTCGCATTTCACTGGTGACAGAGAACTTCAGGCCTGTTTTGTGAGCAATATCACGAAGCTGTAGCAACAAAAGCAGGGTTTTTGAATCTGATTCTTGGTCATCATTATCGGTATCAGATAAAATCAACACATTATCTGGCTTATGTGCAAGGAGTTCTTCCAAAGCAGAACGCTGGAAAATATCACAGGAGCGAATATCCAAAGCTATATTCTTTAATTGGTCTTGCTGAGGGAGCTCACTCTTAGCTAAATCTTCCTCCAAAGCAGCAATAATCACAGGAGAATCACTGGCAAGATAACAATCTAATTCACTAACAATCTGTTGCAGTAATTCATTACAACCTAAAATCAGTGTTTTTTGCAGGGGAGCAGCAGAGTGGGCAATGGGAGCAAAACGAGACTTGTCTACAACACCAGCTTCCTTGGAAGGAATAGAAACACCATCGTCTTGGGCAATGAGAATCAGCTTATCCTGAGGAGCAATCTTTGTATCCACTGGAGGATTCAATTTGGGAGTACCATCTTGAACTAAACCAATAAGGGTGGATTTAGGAAAGTACAAGTTTGCTTCTGCAATAGTTTTACCTGCCATGGAGGGAATAGATTCTACGTAGATTTCATCTCCGTCAAAGCTCAGAAGATTCGTAAATACAGATGACATACCTGGTTGACGACAGGTGTGAGCCATAATTCTTGCAATGGAATTTTGGAAATAGAATACCTCTACCCTACCCTTTCCAGCAATTTTTGCTGCATCTACATTTTCTTCACTACGAATCAAGGCAGTGATGTATGCCTCTGTATTGCCACTATTCTCTAAAACCGTAGTGCAGGCTAAAATTGCCTTTACACTCATAAAGTCATCTTCTGCATTGATGATGATAGAACGACAAGTACTGGGAGAACAGATTTCCACATCGGCAAGGTTATCCATGGAGCCAGTGCGACAGATAATGCGTGTGGTTTTTGTATCTTGAATTCTCTGAGCAATGGTATCTTCCATTTCACTTTTATCTTGGTTGTCCATGACCACCACAACAGATTTCTTGTGATTTTCGTTGGCCAGAATCAATTCACGCAAAATATTTAAGGCATTTTCGTTAAAACCAAAAATAATCACGTGGTTTTGTTCTAGCACTTGAGAACGACCTTTCCGCAAGGCATTCATCTTGTCTTCCAAGCCAGAACCAATGATACCAATCAACATACTGGTGATAAAAAGACCACACAATGTTACTATGGCCATTATCAGCATAAAGAGGAAGCTTCCACTGTCACCAGCAATAGTTCCTGCATCAATGGCGTGCATGAGGCTAAACCAAATGGAAGACAGCACACCTGCACCCTCTGCATCTGGTAGCAGGGCAACAATACATCCTGCAATGGCAATAACAACACCTGTAATTACTGCCAGCAAGCCAATCAAAGATAAACTTCCCTTTGACATAAGGTTATCAAACCAATACTGAAGCTTATCCTTCCAACTTGGATTTTTCATTATTTCCTCCTACAAAAGTATCCTGATAGAATTCCTTATCCCAATCTGAGGGAGAGCCCCGCAGTAATGGTATCTGGCTTAAGATGGAGAACAGAATACATTTCTCCAGACATACAGAATCCGCAGTCGTCACACACATTGCCTTCTAGCAAATAGCCAGGACAAGAGGGTAATCGCTGACCGTCAATCATGATGTAGTTGCAAACCCAGCAATACTTTTTGAATCCCCGTTTCTTCATGGTTTTGAGGCCAGAAACAGTGTTCATAATGGGATAGCCTTCTTTTTTCAGCTGGATGATTTCGTCAATCAGCTCGTGACGTTCCTCCAGGCTCAAGGTTAATTCCTCTGTGCCAGGGAAGGGGGTGTGAATGTTCAAGGCAATGGACTTAATGGCAGGATTTTCCTTGGCATAGTTCACGGTGTCTCGCAGGGAGGGGCGATTCAGCTTGTTAACGGCCATGGCAATGCTCAAAGCAGGATGACCGCTTTCTCGAATGTGTTTATCCAGCTTGGCAAAGGTGCCCTCTCCCCGTACCTTGTCGTGGTACTCTTGGTAGCCGTCTACACTTACCCACACGGAATTTGCCAAGGTGTCGCCAAAGGGACGCTGACCGTTGGTGGTGAGTGTACAGGAAAAAAAGCCGATTTCTTTGGCCAGCTTGTACAAATCGTTGAGGGTTTTGTCACCCTCCTTCCATAACGTTGGTTCTCCACCTTCAAAGTCCACAAATCGGGAGCCTTGCTGATAGCTATACATCAGCTCCTCCTTGATTTGCTCATAGCTTTTTGTGTGGGAACACAGGTGACCTGATGGCGTGCAGTGCTTACAACGAAGATTGCAGTAATCGGTGACAAAAAGTACGGTTTGTAGGGGCTTTTTCTTTCCTAAAATCCTACTTTGGAAAAACCACCAAGGCATGTAGGCTGCTTCTTTTAACATAATGTCTCCTATCAATATTGTTATAGGCGGGCCACCCCAGAATCACGGGCGGCGGCAGCAACGGCAGAGGCCACTGCATCACGAACACGGGGATCAAAGGCCGCTGGGATAATGTACTCAGGAGAAAGCTTTTCAGCTTCCACCAAATTGGCCAAAGCCTGGGCAGCGGCAATCTTCATGGCATCGTTGATATCACGGGCCCTCACGTCAAAGGTTCCACGGAAAATACCAGGGAAGGCCAGCACGTTGTTAATTTGATTGGGATAATCGCTGCGACCAGTAGCCACCACCGCAGCCCCTGCGGCACGAGCTTCATCTGGGAAGATTTCTGGAGTGGGATTCGCACAGGCAAAAACGATGGCATCCTTGTTCATGGAGGCCACCATTGATCCCGTTACGGTTCCAGGAGCACTTACTCCAATAAACACATCAGCACCTACCAGCACATCTGCCAAAGATCCAGAGCGACACTCCAAGTTAGTGACGGTGGCAATTTCCTCTTTGATAGGATTCATGTTTTCGGGACGGCCCTTGTACACGGCGCCACTTCTGTCACAGAGAGTAATGTGGGCAAAACCACAGGCCAAAAGCAGGCGGCAAATAGAAATGGCGGCAGCTCCCGCCCCGTTAATCACAATACGTACATCTTCCTTCTTCTTGCCCACCAGCTTGAGGGCATTCAAAAGACCTGCTAAGGTTACTACCGCAGTTCCGTGCTGGTCATCGTGAAAGATGGGGATGTCGCATTTTTCCTTCAGTTTTTTTTCGATTTCAAAACAACGAGGAGCCGCAATGTCTTCTAGATTGACGCCGCCAAAGCTACCAGAAATGAGGTAAATAGTATTAACAATTTCATCTACATCCTTACTTTTAATGCACAGAGGGAAGGCATCTACACCGCCAAACTCTTTAAACAACACACATTTGCCTTCCATTACGGGCATGCCAGCCTCTGGACCAATATCTCCAAGCCCCAGCACCGCAGTACCATCAGTTACCACCAAGCACATGTTGTGGCGGCCAGTTAATTCATAGCTCTTGTTCACATCTTTTTGGATGGCAAGACAAGGCTCTGCCACTCCCGGTGTGTAGGCCAAAGACATATCCTCACGAGTTTTAACTGGTACCTTAGAAATTACTTCCAGCTTACCCTTCCACTGTCCATGACACTTCAATGATTCTTCTGCGTAATTCATACCGCCTCCTGCAATGTTCCTACAAGAGTACCATCTTCTTTCCCGCAATGCAAGATTGAAGCCAGCTCGCAGCACATTCTTTTGTCCGGTGAGACTCCCTCAACTACGGAGTACCCTTGTATACAAAGAAAAGTTCTCGGCTAGGATGAAGGCAGATTGTAGAACCTGCAAATCTTATGTAAGGAGGTTATATTGTGAGGGAAAGGACAAAAAAATCCTGCTAAAAGCACTTGAACTGCTCATAGCAGGAATCGTCCAAATCCTAGTAGCCATCATCGCCAAGATGATTGGCTAAACGGGAGCACGGTTGGTAAGACGGCCATCTTGCCAACCGTTGTTACTCACAATA